>NZ_JBEOOG010000011.1:0-75227 GCF_040308965.1 Pseudoalteromonas sp. MER144-MNA-CIBAN-0113 | reverse complement strand
ACGTTTTTGACGAATTCTTTTAATTGTTGATTAATATTGAAATTTTATTCTATCAACACAGAAATGGATCACAGCCACACTTATACAGCATATGCGTTTTAGGTTGTGTTATGTTTGTTATTCCCATTTATATAGAGGCCGGTGTATGCGGATTTGAGTCACCTGCAGCACAATATACAGAGCTTGGCGTTTCACTTGATGAGTTATTAATAAAGCATCCTGATGCCACGTTTATTGGGATAGCGTCTGGGTGCTCTATGCAAGAAATTGGTATTTTTGAGGGCGACTTACTGTTGGTTGACCGTGCAGAAATACCAAAAGATGGCGATGTTATTGTGGCTAACTTAAATGGTTTATTTGTATGTAAGCTGCTTGATAAGACCAATGCACGCTTGCTATCAGCCTCTTCTGCTTATAAGCCGGTGCAATTGACTGAGTCAGATGAGTTTCAGCTTGAAGGTGTGGTAACTCGCTCTATTAGGCTGCATCGCCAGAGTCCTGAGTTACTTTCATGTATGCCTTAGTTGATGCCGTTGCTTTTTATGCCAGTGCAGAAAAAGTATTTGATCCGGCTATTCGCTCAAAACCTGTGGTGGTGCTTACCAATAACGACGGTTGTGTGTGTGCGGTCTGCCCAATTGCGCGTAAGCTTAATATTCCTAAATTTGGCCCTTACTTTAAAGTTAAGCAGTTACTAGAACAAAACAATGTGGTTGTACGCTCTAGTAACTATGAACTATACGCTAATTTAAGCGACCGGATGATGAGTGTAATTGGCCGCTTTTGTGACACCCAGCATGTTTACAGTATCGATGAATCGTTTTTACACTTTAATGGTTATCAACCTTTAATTAACGATTGGCAAGCATATGGGCAACTAATTAGGCGTACTGTATGGCGCGAAACCAAACTCCCTGTTGGGGTTGGCTTTGGGCCAACACCGACCTTAGCCAAAGCCGCTAACCATGCAGCTAAAAAACTAACTGGCTTTAATGGTGTTGCAGTGATTGACGATGAAGTAAGTCGCCGCACTATTTTGCAACGAATGCACTGCCAAGATGTTTGGGGGGTGGGCAAACGTTTAGCTAAAAAGCTGGCTCTCATGGACATTCATACCGCGTGGCAACTGGCTGAGCAAAGCCCAAAAACAATTCGCCGCCAATTTAGTGTGGTGCTTGAGCGCACAATTAACGAGCTCAACGGCATTACCTGTTTAAACTGGGATGATGTACGCCAAGATAAACAAGCTATTTTTTCAACTCGTAGTTTTGGTCAGCGACTTTGCGACCCCGATGCAGTTAAAACCGCCCTAATAAATCATGCTAGTGTAGTTGCACAAAAATTAAGAGCGCAACAGTCGCTAACTCATCGTATTTATATTTTTGCTGCCAGCTCATCACATGAACACGCCTTTTATAAAAAGTCAGTTATGCATCAATTTGATCCGCCTACTAACGATACTCGCGTTATGGCCAATGCGGTATCAAAGAGTTTTGAGCAAATATATCAACCGGGAATTCGATTTTATAAATGTGGTGTGGGCGCATTAGAGCTCAGCCCGCAGCAGTTTCAACAACATCATTTATTTGATAAGCAAACCGATAACCCGCAGTTAATGAGCTGTTTAGATGCTATTAATCATAGATACGGTAAAGGAATGCTTAGCGTGGCGAGCAGCCAATTAAATGATCATTGGCATATGAACAGGGCTTTTTTATCGCCGCAATACACGACTCGTTGGCGTGATATTCCAAAAATACAGTGTTAGTCGGCAACTTTAATAAATTCACATTCTACACTCGGATTGTCCAATGTGTATTTAAGCGTGTTGCTGGTTAAAAAAGTAATGCTTTGTTTAATCGCTCCTTCATGGATAGGATTATCACAGCGGCTCATGCGTAAGCTATTTTCTAGGCCATCTGTTTTATATTTTAGCGAGCTGGTAATAAAACAATAATTTGGTTTTTCAATGGTACGAGTACCATTGTGTAATGAGTTAAACAAAATCTCTTTGCCTAAGCTAAAACCTTGCTCAGGATCTTCAGGGTTATTAAATTGTAATCGGCTATTAGTACATAACCCAGAATTACTGGAGGTCACTTCGTAATTACCCAGCTTAGTTTGTAACAGCGGAATAAAGCGAGTTTTATTACTTGGGCCTGCCACTGCATAACAGCTAAAAAGGCTTATGGTAAGTAAAACCAGTGTGAAAAATTTCATTATAGGCTCTATCCTCGTGTATCAAATATGATCAAGCACTGTGACTATGCTTAGCTATTTCTAACTATAACAGAGATTTACTATAAAAGGTGTGAAGTCGTTATACCATAAACACGTCTTTAAACTGTATTTAAAAATACGTAGCTCACAGCAAATACGATTACATTTTAAAACAGTTCAGTTAGTGAAATAAGAGGATGTGAAGGATAGCGCAAGCTGGATCAAAACCTAAGCAACATAAAATGCATTACTCATAAACCCTAAGTAATGCATTTATAGTCAAAAGTGGGCGATTACTGCCAATACTTAGCAAATAATTGCGGGTAATTTTGTTTTAAAAACTTAGGTTTGTCTTTAAAGCGCTTACCTTTAGGTTGTTCAAGCCCTGAGGGGATAAAGGGTAACTCATCGTCATTACGTTCTTCATATAATAAACCTGCAATTAGGTCATACTCATCTAAATACGGGTAAGGTTGCTCGTTTAAAAAATAAAGTGGTGTGCACTGTGCAAGGCTATCGGGGTTTTCTAACGCTGCTTTAAATACCGCTTCACCCCGAGAAATTAGCCAACAACGAAATTCAGAAAAACCATATTCATCATTACAACCAGCCATTACAAACGCCGCACCAAATAAATCCCAAGTATAACTTTGGCGCATACAAATACTAAACTGTTTATCAAATTCAATAAGCTGCTCGTCGGATAAATCACTCAATGCAGCCTTAAGGGATTGGCATACAGACTCAGGCTCTGCGGTTCTGTCGTTTACAGTTACCAATCGCCAAAAATCAGTTAAGGTTAAATCGCTCATGCAATGATCTCTTTTACCCGACCTACTTGACCATCTTCTAACTGTACTTTAATACCGTGCGGATGATTAGGTGACTTAGTTAATAAGCGCGACACTATACCATTGGTTAAAGTACCACTGCGTTGATCTTGTTTAAGCACAATATTAACCTCAGTGCCGGGTGTTATTTGTGAACGTGTTGGAACAGCCATATATAATCTCTTTTGCTATTTTTGGGGATTATAGCCTGCTTAATAAAATCACTCCATATTAAAGCTTTTAAAGGCCCTATAAATGCCTAATTCAAGCTAATGTGAAGAATAAACAAAACCCATCGTACACATTATGGCTGCTTAGAAAATGAAATGGCATTGGCTTTAATATGTATGTTCAAGCTGGCTAACGCATTACAAATAAGCTGCTCAATGTAATAAAGCTGATTTTTTTGTTTAGCCTGCTCTAGTGCAATATCATCAATAAAATAACAACTTACTTTAAACTTAGAAGGTAAATTGTTTAAGTCTGCTGAATGGGTAAGAAAGCTAAAGTCCTTCACAGTATCTTTTATTTGCTCACAAGCGAGCGTTAACTGCTGACGAATACGTTTATCTAGCTGCTTTTGGGTTTTGGTCATCGTTTATTGCTGCTCGCGAGCTTGTTGTTCTTTAAATTCTTTGTAACTGTCTTGCTGTTGTTTAACACACTCATGGTATTCCTTATCTGCCATGTAGCTGCATTCACCCAACCGCGCTGATTGAATTTCATGGTAGCGGCTATCGCTGCTACATCCCGCTAACACCAATAATGCGGATAACGAAAATAGATATTTTAACTTATTATTTAACATTCAAAATTCCTACTATTTTAACGGGAAAACTACTGATTTTCGTTATTTTTGCTGTATATTGCACTGGTTTTGTATTTATAACCGTTAAGGGCACGTTATGATGTTGTCGCAGTTACAAGAGCTGTTCCAGCGTATCGATAAAAGTAAACTATTTCAATCATTTGTTATTGCAGTTATTGTTGTTTCTGCATTGACCGTGGGGGCACATACTTATTCATTGCACCCAACCGCCGAACTCGTTCTACATTGGATGGATATAGGCATAACGGTGTTTTTCTTAATTGAACTGATTATTCGCTATATTGCCAGCAAAGGTATCAAGGACTTTTTCTCCAAAGGTTGGAACATTTTTGACTTCATTATCGTGATCGGAAGTTTATACCCCGCGGCAGGCTCTACTATTTTTATTGCTCGACTGCTGCGTATTTTCCGCGTGTTACGATTAGTCTCAATGATCCCAGAACTGCGCTTATTAGTAAATTCGCTAATTAAAGCAATACCGCAAATGGGCTACATCGCACTACTCATGTTCGTTATATTTTATATTTATGCCGCCACTGGCAGTATGTTGTTTGCTGATATAAATCCGGTACTTTGGGGCGATGTGTCTATTTCTATGCTCACCCTGTTTAGAATAGCCACCTTTGAAGATTGGACTGACGTCATGTACGAAACCATGGCCGTGTACAAATTAAGTTGGATTTTTTACCTAACCTTTATCTTTTTAACTGCATTTGTGTTTTTAAATATGATGGTTGGTGCTATTTTAGAAGTGATGAGTGAAGAGCATCGCAATGCACGAGAAGAGCAAGCCAATATAGACTCACTCCCTGCCACCCAAGGCCAAGTAAACGAATTAAAAGCACAACTAGCAGAGTTAAAAGAACTACTTAAAAATAAGTAGCAGGGATAAAAAGGGCATGTATTTGCTTGCCCTTACACTTTAAATTTACCCACCAACCCCGTTAAAATTGACGAAAGACGATTCATTTCGTTGCCGTTCTCACTGGTGGTCACGGCAATATCACTCACCTCATCAGCCGCATTTTTAATTTCAGTAACATTGCGGTTTATATCTTCAGCTACATGTTGTTGCTCTTCAGCAGCGGTGGCTATTTGGGTATTTAAATCGCTAATATGAACGATAGATGCAGTGATTTCACTAAATTGTTGCTGCGCCGAATGCGCAAGCTCGACAGTTTTATTAGTGGTTTCTATACTGCGTTGCATATCTTTAGAAACTTTAGATGACATAGTGCGTAGTTTATCAAGCTGTGAAGCCACTTCTTCGGTTGACTCAGCGGTTCGTTGCGATAACGCGCGCACTTCGTCGGCCACCACAGCAAAGCCGCGTCCGTGCTCACCGGCACGTGCAGCTTCTATTGCAGCATTTAAGGCCAATAAGTTAGTTTGTTCTGAAATACCGCGAATAACACTGAGTATCGACATAATGTTTTCGCTTTCAGTATCTAGCTGAGTAATATCTGCTGAGGCATTGTTTATTACCTCACATAGCTGAACCACACTTTCCACAGTTTGTGTAATAACCGATTGCCCCAAGTCTGATGCTTGCTGTGTTTGAACAGCCAAATCCGCTGCATTTGCACAACTGCTAGACACTTCGTTTGCGGTGGCAGCCATTTCATTAATAGCCGTAGCTGCCATCTCTAAAGCTTGTTGCTGTTGGCTGGTGGAGCTTGTTAATTGTGCCGCTTGCGATGAGGTTTGTGATGAGGTTTTACTTACATTTTGCGCGCACTCATTAATTTGAGTTACCAGCTCGCTGATCAAGTTTAAAAATAAATTAAAGCTATTAGCCAGTTTAGCGGTTTCATCTTTGGTTTTTATTGTTAAGCGTTGGGTTAAATCACCGCCACCATGCGATATTTCAGTTAAGCCATCACTCACTTCAACAATAGGGGCTGATATTAATTTAGAAATATAACTCGCTATAGCAACAAATACGGCAATTAAGATCGCACTAATAACCAATATGGTATAAGCCATGGTATTCGCCGTGCTCATCACTTCGGCTTTCTCTACTACCCCAATAAACTTCCAGCCTAAGGTAGCAGAGGTATGAATATTAGCCATATATTGTTTACCATCTATCTCTACATCAAACAGCCCTTGGGTATTTTTAGCTAAGTCGGCGTATTTTCCCCCCTCAAGATCTGCTAAGTTTTTAAATCGGTAATCTGGGTGTTTAACATCCACCAGCACACTGCCACTATCTTCAATCAACATTAAATAACCGGTTTCGCCTAATTTAATATCGGCAATAATATCGGTAAGCCCGCCTAATGATACATCCATTCCTTGGGCGCCAATTAATTGCCCGTTATCAATAATCGCTTTAACCGTAGATACAATAACTAAATCATCAGCGGCCCAATAATAGGCATTAGTTCGCGTTGTTTTACCATTAGCCGCTTTTGCTGCCATATACCAGGGGCGCTCGCGCGGATCATAATTGGCGTTTACTTTCCCCATGGGCCATTGAATATACCCCCCTTGTTCGTTTCCCATGTAAATATAAGCAAGTCCAGGGTGTGTTTGGCCAAAATGGTCAAACAAGCTATATGCAGCTTGCTCTGTTGGGCTTTGATTAGGATGGTTAAGCGCTCATCTAAATACAATAAATTTACTTGTGCTTATTACTCTATCCGAATAATCATTATGATATTGAACTATAATTGGTTTAACGGAACTTTAAGGTAGCTTATGCCGTTATCTTCAGCGGGAGGTGGGTTGCCAGCTCTAATATTCATTTGAATAGCAGGTAAAATTAAGCGAGGCATAGGTAATTCTTCGTCACGGCTATCGCGCATTTGAACAAACTGCTCTTTGCTTATTTTAGTATTTACATGAATATTTGTTTCTTTTTGTTCTTTTACTGTGACCGCAAAACGGTGATTTCGCTTTTCAGTCGGATAATCATGGCATACATAAATTGTTGCCTCATCGGGCATCAAGAGTAGTTTTTGGATTGAATCGTATAATGTTTCAGAGCTACCACCAGGAAAGTCGCACCTTGCAGTGCCTACGTCAGGCATAAAAATCGTATCACCAACAAACATGGCCTCTTCATTTATAATGTAAACTAAGTCGGCGGGTGTATGCCCCGGTGTGTGCATTACTCGTATTGATAACTGGCCAACATTAAAACTATCTCCATCTTTTAATAGTCGGTCAAAATCAGCCCCATTGGGTAAAAATTCTTTTTCAAGATTAAATAGCGCCTTAAAGCTTTGTTGTACCGTTTTGATATGTTCACCTATGGCGATTTTAGCACCAAAGTGTTTTTTTAAATAAGGAGCTGCAGAGATATGATCGGCATGAGCATGTGTTTCGAGAACCCACTCTAATGAAAGAGAATGGCTTTGAAGGTACTCGCCGATTTTTTTGGCGCCTGATTCACAGCTGCGACCTGATTTATAATCAAAATTTAAAACGGGATCAATCAAGATTGCTTGCTGAGAGTTACTATCAGAAACAACATAACTAAAGGTTTCGCTATCGTCATCAAGAAATGTGTGAACATGAAATTTACTGTGCATAATATTCTCCAATAAGTCTGAACTCATCACTTGAATTAATAAAAATGACCGGAAGCAATAATATAAATGTTGGTAAAGGCCATGAAGATATTAGCGATTTAATTATTAAATAAAAAGGGCTAGCAAATGCTAACCCTCAAAGTAAATATTATTTATTATCAACAATAATACGTAACATACGACGCAGTGGCTCTGCTGCGCCCCATAAAAGCTGATCGCCTACGGTAAAAGCGCTAATATATTTTGGCCCCATGGCGAGTTTGCGAATACGGCCAACAGGTATACTTAACGTACCGGTGACTTTAACTGGGGTTAAGTCGGTACTGGTAATGTCACGCTCATTAGGAATTACTTTAACCCACTCATTGTGCGAGGCTAAAATGTCTTCTATTTTTTCTACGCTAATGTCTTCACGTAATTTAATGGTCATCGCTTGGCTATGACAACGCATTGCACCAATGCGTACACATAAACCATCAATAGGCACAGGTTGTTTAGATGAGCCTAAGATTTTGTTGGCTTCAACTTGCGCTTTCCACTCTTCTTTTGATTGACCGCTTGGCATAGGCACATCAATCCATGGAATTAAGCTACCCGCCAGTGGCACACCAAACTGGTCTTGTGGCAAATCGCTTGATGCCATTTTTTCGCTGACTATTTTATCAATTTCTAAAATAGCTGAACTTGGGTTATCTAGTTGCTGTGCAACACTTGCATGAATAGCCCCCATTTGAGCTATGAGTTCTTTCATATTGCGTGCACCCGCGCCCGATGCTGCTTGGTAAGTCATTGGGGTTACCCATTCGATTAGGTCTTGCTCAAATAAACCACCCAGCGCTAGTAGCATAAGTGAAACCGTGCAGTTACCACCTACAAAGGTTTTAACGCCTTGCTCTAGCCCTTGTTCAATGACATCTTTGTTAACAGGGTCAAGTACGATAATACTGTCGTCACTCATACGCAGTGCAGAGGCTGCATCTATCCAATAGCCATCCCAACCTGATTCACGTAATTTTGGATACACCGCATTGGTATAATCGCCACCCTGACAGGTAACAATAATGTCCATTTTTGCAAGCTCAGAAATATCGCTGGCATCTAAAAGCGGTTTAGCTGCACCCGCTAAATCAGGGCCAAGTTGGCCGGTTTGTGAGGTGGTAAAAAAAGTGGTGTCGATATGAGCAAAATCATTTTCTTGTTGCATACGCTCTAGTAATACAGAGCCAACCATGCCCCGCCATCCGACTAATCCTACTTTTTTCATTGTTTGTTCCACTGTTTGAGTCATAAGAAATACCTAATTCATTAAAAATTAAAATTCATTGCGTGAGATTTAATTTTTAGAACAGTTAATCTAGCACCCTATACCCTGCAAAACTAGTCAATAACAGCTAACTTAAAATTATTTCATATGCTTTTTTTAATTCTGAAATTAATAACGGCACAAAAAAAGCCCTACACAAGGTAGGGCAATTATTGTAAGTTTTTATATTCGCCTTCCTAGGCTATTTTGAATTAGAACTGATATTTGTACTCAACAGAGAACTCAGTCCCTTTTTCTTTTGAGCGAGTTAGCGTACCAGCAGATTCAATTTCTGATTTTTGCCCCAAAATATTAAGCACTTTAAACTTAATACTTGAGTTAAAATCAGGGTAGTAAGTATAATTCAAATCAACTGAGTGGAATGGCTGTTCCATCCAATCATCTTGCCCTTCTATACCAGGGATAATAATACGCTCACCAAATACGTTATAAACCAATGTTGCAGCATGTTCACCTGATGGTGCATCATAGCCAAGCTGCATATTCACAACATATTTAGAATGTCCCGTTAAACGACGTTTAGTATTAGTGATCGCCGCAGATACACCAGTTTGATCAACAATAGCTTGACGGTCTAGGTTTATCTCAGAATCACTGAGTGTAACATTACCACTCATAAATACATCTTGCCAAAAACCACCTAAGAAAGTGAAATCTTTAAGATAATCAAACTCAACGCCGGCAACATAGCCATCTTCAGCATTGGCAATACGTACAAGTGGCGGTCCATCTTGAGAAGGAGATTGCACCGACTCAATTGGATCAATCATGTCTTTATAAAACAGACCAACAGAGAAGTTTTCACCAGTATCAAAGTAGTTTTCCCAGCGGAAATCGTAATTTTTGATTTGCGTTGTACGTAATCCAGGCGTACCGCCAACAGGATATTCAGTTAACGGATCAATGTAAGTAGATTCAGATATCTCACGTAAATCAGGACGTACAACCGTTTCACCGTAGCTTAAACGCCATTGTGTTTGGTCGTCCTGAATATAAGTGAATGCAAGCGCACCATAAATATCATCTTCTTGAAACGCTAAGTTACCTAAATCATCATAATCGATTGAAGGATCTAAGCCACCAGTAAACGGGTCAAGTGGCACTGACACTTGCCTGAAATCTTCCCAACGTAAGCCACCTGTCAAACGCCATTTATTATTGAAGAAAAAATCAGCTTCAAAATAATAAGCATCTGTTTTTTGTGCTGAGCGGTAATCATCACCTGCAAACGTTGTATCATTAAGTATGGGTAGATTTAGTTCTGCGTTAGCTATTGCATCATCAGAAAGAATCGTATTCAGCTCATTGCCATTTAAATCAAGGTCTTTAAATGCGCGAGTGTTTATGTCAAAGCGACGATTCGAAGCTGAGCGCTCTTTAGAGACATAATCAGCACCTGATTTTAATTCTATATCCAAACCATCTAACATGATTGGAAAAGTAAAATTAAACCCGTAGTTTTCTACTTCATCATTAAGGTCTTGGAATGTATAACGAGCAGCCGTTGTGGCATTGGTTAATGCGATTTCATTAACTAAATCATAATTACCATCTTCGTTTGCATCATTTACAATGAACCGCGTCTGCATATTTCCTGGTGCATAACGGTTTGAGCGGCCGTTTGAGTATTTCCAATCAAAACCTGCATAGTTAAGAAAATCGAATGTATGCATGCCTTTGATTTGGTTTACTATTAACTCTCTCTCTTCATACCTTACATCGTAAGAACGAATACGCTTATTATCAGACTGGTTATTATTCTCATCAATACCTAGACGATCACGAATTTTATCTTCGGTGTCGCGTAAAATCAGCGTACTAAGGTCAATGCGATGAGCATTATTATACTCAATACCAAAGTTTACCATTCCAGACATTTTCACATTATGCTCAGTGGCAATGATTTTATCGTAACCACGCACCATAGCAGCACTGTTCTCACCTAAACGGAAGTCTTCGCCTTGGTACTCTTCGCCAACAAAATATTTGTTATCATAGCTAACCGCTGATAAAAAGCCGTAACGCCAATCACCTGACTCAAAACTATTACCCAGTGTTGCTGTAAACTTAGTATTGGGGTTTACACTTGTTGCTTGCGGGTCATAATCACGGTTTAAATCAAGTGCTAAAGCACGACTTTGCTCTGGTGTGAGATCATCTAATGATTGCCCAGAGTTATAAATATCCATGATTGAATCTGGTATTTCACGGGTGCCATCATCAACACCATACCAGTCATTCGAGCCGCCATTGTACTCAATGCCATCATCAAAGTTATTGGTGTTATAACCAAGCTGACCTGATACATCAAAAACAAATTGGTCTGGAATGCTTTTTAAGCGTATATCCACATTACCACCACCAAAAGAGGCTGGCATAGAAGGAGAATAAGACTTTTGCACAGACAAACTTTCAATAATTCCTGATGGAAATAAATCAAGCGGGATGACTGAGCGGGTCGGATCAGGACTTGGCACTGCTGCACCATTTAACTGAGTACTTGAATAGCGCTCACCTAAACCACGTACATAAATAAATTTACCATCGACTAAAGTTAAACCCGTTACACGGCGTAACGCAGATGCCGCATCACTATCGCCACTACGGGATATTTGGTCAGCACCCATAATATCGGCAACAAATGCTTGTTGTTTTCGCTCTTCAAGCACGGCTGTTGCAGTGCCTTTTAAACGACTTGCGCTAACCACAACCTCCTCAAGTACAGCCTCATCTTCGGCTTCAGCAGCATGTGCTGAAACGCTTAAACTACATAAAATTGCTGCGGAAAGTGTGGATAAGCAAAACTTTTTAGAAAACTGTTTCATGTTTACCTCTATCTGAAATAAGTTACAGAAAGTGTTAAAAAAGGTACTAGTACTATGTGCTAGCACCCATTCTTACTGTGTTATTCCAGACCTACTGTCCAGCCAGCTGTCCAGTCATTATCACTCGATACAGCACCAATATGTGATGTAGTATCGAAGAAGCTATCTACAGCGTTTACATCTGTAGGAGTTGTTATATCAATAGTATAGATACCATTAACTACGTCAGTTTGTCCTGATGCTACTAAGTTACCTAACGTCGCTGTCCACCAGTTTTCTACGCTAAAATCAACACCACTTGGGTCTTTGAAGTTCTCAGAACAGGCGATAACCGATGACTTAATCGTTAAGGTGCCATCTTGTGCATTTTTAACTGTTTCACTTTCAGTAAATATTGGTGCACCATTTTCATCTACTGGAATACCTTCAACCTCTAGACACTCACCCATGCCTACTGGGCCTGTTACAATCGTGTTATAGATTTGCGCACCCGTTCCCTCACGGAAGTACATGCCTTCACCGTCATCTTCACCTTTAAAGGTATTACCAATAATGGTTAAGTTAGCAATCATTGGATTTGATTTAGGCATTTTAGATGGTGTTTTACCGTCATTATCGGCTTCTATACCACGGTTAGCATCTGAGTTATCTGCAGCTTGCTTAACAAGGATGTGCTGAAGCTTACCTTGGAAACCATTATCCCAATCGATGCTGTCATCTTGAATACTAGTTAGCACAAGGTATTTAGCCTGCACATTACCACCAAAGAACTCAACACCGTCATCAGCATTTTGATGAACTTGTAAATACTCTACAGTAGTACCAGAACCCACAGCACCAAACGTAATACCGTTAATTTCATTACCAGGTGACAGTAAGTAGCCGCCATTCATAACGCGAACATAACGTAATGTTCCAGAATTATCTGCAGTGTCAGTACCACCAAAAACAGCACCGGCTTCAACACCTTCAACTTGTAGCGCACACTCGCCTGTTTCTGGACATTTATTAGATGGCGCATTACCTAGTAGTACTAAACCGCCCCATTGACCTGCTGCCGTTGCTTGACCAGCAACATCTTGACTTGAAGTAAATGAAATAGGCTTATCTTTAGTACCGTTGGCTTCAATTTTAGAGCCACGGCTAATGACAATATAATCTTTACCGTTACGACCATAAACAGTAACGCCAGGCTCGACAGTTAGAGTTGCAGAGTCAGCATTATCATTACCAACAAAAACAGCGCCATCAACTGCGTATAAGTTACCCGCTGTTAATGTTAAGTCTGACGTTATACGGCCAGATATTTCACATGTTGTCGTTACGTTATCCGCTGGTGAAATTGAAGTAGTACCTGCAGGACAACCAGCAACTGCAGCAGGTGCTGTCACTTCTCCACCACCATAACCAAATGCCCAACCTTCACGCCAATCGTCAGAATCATTTAGAGCACCGACAAAATCAACCGTATCAAAGAAGGCATCAACCGTATTAGCAACATCTTGTCCTGCACCTAGTAGTGGCGAACCAGCAATTGGTTGACCATTCACACCAAGCATAGGCTTGTCGTTGATCACATTACCTGTTTGTTGACTAAACCAAGACTCAAGCGCAAGCAACGTAGAACCGTCAGCACCTTTTGGATCTTTAAAATTCTCACCATTGGTACATGACATAAAGGTGTTTTGCATCAAAATAGTGCCATCATTAGCATTATTAACGGTTTCACTATCAGAGAATAATGCATCTCCGTTATCATCCAGCGCAATACCTTCTAATTCTAAGCACTCGCCCATTTCATCAGAGCCTGTGATCACTGAATTATATAAATGTAAGCCGGTACCTTCACGCAGGTAAATGCCTTCGGCTTCATCTTCACCTTTAAAGTTATTACCAATAATGGTTAAGTTTGAAATAATAGGCAAAGACTTAGGCTCTTTTGATGGCGTTTTACCATCGTTATCGGCTTCAATACCGCGGTTAGCATCAGTCGAATTTTTATCTTGCTCAACATACACAAACTGCATTTTACCTTGATAACCGTTATCCCAATCAATACTGTCATCGTCGATGCTCGTTAAAACAACATGCTTTAAGTTAACTGCACCACCGAAAAACTCAACACCGTCATCAGAGTTATTATGTACTTGCAAGTAATCAACGGTAGTACCTGAACCTACGGCACCAAAGGTAATACCGTTTAGCTCATTACCGGTTGAAAGCTCGTAACCAGCGTTTTTAACAACAACATATTTTAACGTACCAGAGCTATCCGCATTATCAGTACCGCCAAATACCGCACCTGCTTCCACACCTTCAACTTGCAGTGCACAATCACCTTCAGCAGGGCATTTATTTGAAATACCATTCCCAAGTAAAACCATGCCGCCCCATTGTCCAGAGGCTGTTGTTTCGCCCATTACATCTTGTTTTGATGTGAAAATGATAGGGTCGCTTTTGGTCCCTGTCGCTTCAATTTTAGAATCACGGCTTACGACTAAGTAATCAGACCCATTGTTACCAAAAATAACGGCTCCAGGTTCAATGGTAAGGGTTGCGCTATCTGCTTTATCTTTACCTACAAACACAGCGCCATCTAATGCCCAAAATGCATCCGTCGTTAATGTCGTATCTTCAGTGATTTCACCTGAAAGCACTTGCACTTTTACTTCACCACCCAAGGCAGCTGAAGCTTCAGTAGAAAGACTTTGACTATATTCACCTGGAAGATCAGTTGGCACTGGTGGTGTAGGTGGTGTAGGTGGTGCTACTGTTTCTTCAACATTAATATTAATATCACCACCGCCACAACCAGCGAGTGTAATTGCAGAAGCCAAAAGGCTGATCTTAAATAAACCAGATAATTTCATTGTTCACTCCGTTAAGATATTTAATTATTTTATTAGCGCATTAAGTAAAAACCCAAGTCACGTTAAAACACGAAAGTCATGCTTTAAGATCACTTGAGTTTTTCAACGAGCACTACCTTACGGGAGCTATGTGACAATACAGTTACACTTTAATAAACATAAAATGACAATGTAATTTATTTAAATAACAACCTGTTATGATAAATTTAAACGAAAAAAACCGCCCTAAGGCGGTTTTGGTGTTGCGATTATAAAACAGGTTTTGTAATCAAACTGGCAGCGTTTAAATTACAATAGTAGCGTTGGCAAATTATAACAATGCGGTGCGTAATGTTTCCGCGTGTAACTTTTCACGCTTGACATATTTGATCCATTGTTCAGCCAATCGCTGCGATTTTTTGTGTTTCTCGGCTTGCTCAAACGCTAAAATAGAGGCATCAAAATTTTGCATGCTGTATTGGGCCATACCTAATGCAACATAAGCGTTGGATTCAAAATCAAGTGAACCTTTATCTAATGCTAACCGAGCAGCATCAGCGGCATCTTCAAATTGCTCTAAGTTAACAAGTACTTCAGCCATACGTTGATCGTACTTACCGTGTTCCGAAAGCTCTGCCGCTTTTGCAAAATAACTAACTGATTTATTATCTTCTTTAGCTTGCACCATGGCTTCTGCGATAAATGCATAATTCTTCGCAGACTTTTCAGCAACGCCTGATTCAATCGCTTTACTCATTACACTGGCGGCTTTGTAAGCAAGCTGATTGTATAAATATACCTGTGCAAGCTGCCTTAGATCAGATTTAGAGGTTAAAAATCCTTGCTGATAAGCCGCTTCTAGGATTGCTAGCTGTTGTTTTTCTTTGCCTGTTTCGCCATACATACCACCGAGTTGCACCCAGTATTCAGGCTTGTTATAAAGCTTTACCATACGCTCAAGTACAGCAACAACATTGTCAGTTTGATTAAGTGAATAATACATAGCACGTTGCAGTACTAACCAGTTTTCTTTTGGCTGTTTGCCTTCGCTATCACTTAAGTTAATGGCTTGCGTAATGTAACTCAGGCCTTGCTCATAGTCTTTTAATTGATAGTAGGTTTGCGCTCTTAATAAATAATACGCATCAGTTTTAGGCTTTGTATTAATGGCATCCCATTTGTCTAAAAATGCAATCACCTTTTTATAGTCACTGTTAGCCATTGCAAGCTGAGCTAAACTGAATGTCGTGCTCAAACGCAATGTTTCTGGAATGCCATCTTCTGCAATCACTTTTTCAAATGAGGCAATCGCTTTTACAAGGTCGTTTTCATTGTAATAAATAAACCCATAAAAGTTATGCATCATCGCAATTTCATAAGAGTTCATACTTGATGAGCGCGCTTGTATGCTGTCAAGCGCAGCCAAGCCCGCTTTACTGTCGCCATCATCCGCAAGTTTTTGGGCGCGAGCTAATTGGCTGTATACTTTTTCACGCAGTGCGGGCACTCGTGTTGTTTTTTGCTGTTCAGCGGCCTGTACTGTCGCCAAATTTACACCCGGAAGTACACTTAATGCACTTGGTGTAACAACGCTGGCACTGATTGCAACAGTGCACAACATACTCAGCTTTAATAGCTTGGTTGTTAGTTTTAATTTCATAATTGCCTCACGTTCACTCTTTGCTTACTTAACAGAATTAACCATTAATTTGAAAAGAAATTTTATTTTGCACACCGGCTACTTCAACGGCTTCACCATTAACCACGCGCGGTTTATATTTAAATTTAAGGGCCGCATCCATCGCTGCTCTGTCAAACAATGACTCTGGCTCGGCTTTAATAACTTGCGGCTCTTTAACCGTGCCTTGCTTTGTCACTGTAAATTCAACAATGACATAGCCTTCAATGCCACGCGATAACGCACGCCTTGGGTATACTGGTGCCACTTTTACTATGGGTAAATACTCACCATCACTGGTTTCTAACGCTAATCCACCCGCTAGATTTACATCCGCATCGACATTGGCAGCAAAATCAAAGTTGTTGCTGGCTGCGTTGTTATCGCTACTTTGCATTTGTGGCGATTCCATTGGCGGTGGTGGCTCTTTAGGTGTTGGTGGCTTTTGTGGTTTTCGCTCCTTTTTTTGTACCGTTTCTTCTTTTTTCAAACGGACAAAATCTAACACATTCCCTTTGGCAGGCTCCGTCATGGCGCCTTCACCACCGGTGATCAATGCCTGCATACCTAAAAACAGCATAAAGGTCACCACACCCGCTATAATTAACGCAAGTACATAACGCATCACTCGTTACCCTTCTTGAGCCGCTATTGAAACATCAAATACACCCGCTGCACGCGAGGCATCCATGACTTTTATCAAGGTTTCTGTGGTGGCTTTTTTATCGGCTTGAATAACTACACTGCCTTGTGGATTTTCAGCTTTTAAGCGCTCAATGTTGGCTTGTACAGCGCGTACATCAATTTGACGTTTATTGATCCAAATTTCGCCTTGATCTGAAATGGCCACTAATATGTTAGCCCGCTCTTTTTTTACTGCGGTTGCCGCTTCTGGACGGTTTACATCAATACCCGCTTCTTTAACAAACGAGGCTGTCACGATAAAGAAAATAAGCATAATAAATACAACATCCAGCATAGGGGTCATGTTTATTTCTTCTGCTTCGTCTTCTTGGAATAAATTACCTAATGGGGCTCTCATGTTATTTCTCCTAGAATAAGCGGTGATTATGTTCACCGCTTTTCAATAATTATTTAGTGGTCTAACACCATAGTGTCTTGCAACAATTCAACTTCACGCTTTGCTTTTCGTTGTAAATAGGTTGAGGCAAACACCCCAGATAACGCACCGACCATTCCTGCCATTGTCGGTATGGTTGCTTTTGACACACCTGATGCCATAGAGCGTGCACTGCCTGTACCTGTAATGGCCATTACATCAAAGACTTCTATCATCCCTGTAACTGTGCCAAGCAACCCTAATAGTGGACACAGCGCTACCATCACATTAATCAGCGGTAAGTTTGCGTTTAATCGCATACTAGCGCGTGACACCATGGCTTGACGTATTTGCTCTGCGTTCCAGCTGTTGCGTTCACTGCGCGTTTTCCAGGTGTTTTTAACGTCTTTTTTGTAGTGCCGATAGCCATTAAAAAAGTACATAAATCGCTCGAGTATCAATAACCACATCGCGAAAATTAACACGGCAATGACCAAGAGCACTTGGCCACCCGTGTCGAGAAAATCACGGATAGCATTGATTGAATCAATCAATAGCACCATGGTTTAGGCTCCTTTCTCGCTTCGCTCGGCAATAATACCTGCACTTTGTTCTTGCAAAATAAGCAGTAAACCTTTTGAGCGAGTATTCAATAAGGTGTATAAAAACACCGTTGGAATGGCAACCACAAGGCCTAATACCGTAGTAACCAGGGCTTGCGAAATACCGCCCGCCATTAGTTTAGGGTCGCCAGTACCAAATAAAGTAATTGCTTGGAAGGTATTAATCATCCCGGTTACCGTACCGAGCAAGCCAAGTAATGGCGCTACCACAGAGATAATTTTAATAAGCGTTAAATTACGGGTGATTTTTGGCATTTCGCGTAAAATGGCTTCGCTTAACTTAAGTTCAAGTGTGTCGTAGGCCACATTTGGGTATTGATCTTTCACTTTCATGACGCGCCCTAACGGGTTGTCATCACGGGCTGTATCGTCTTTTAATTGACGACGGATTTTTCCACCCATCAGCATGAGCGATACAAAACGCTCTAGCGCAATTAATAACGCTAATAAACCAACGCCTAAAATAACGTAACCGACCGCACCACCTTGATGAACTTGCTCGCTGGTATCAGGGGCTTGTACTAACAAACCTAAAATTGAGCCGCCTGTTGGGTCAAGCGCAAACGGTACAACACCCGTGTTTGCTTGCTGCAAATCAGCCGCGGTCGCAGTAAAGCGGCTGCTTGGTTGGCGAGTAAGTTGGCTAATGGTATTGGTGGCCGGTGTATACTCTAGGTACTGACCGTCACTAATAAGGTTAAATGCACCCACACGTACCACTTCTTTTTGTACTTTATTGCCACCGTCAACAATTACATCAGTATTGAAGCGGCTTACTTTTCCTTGTTCGGTCATTTCGCGTTGTAGCTCAAACCAAACCTTTTCTATATCTTCAATAGACGCAAGCTTTGAAGTTGAACCCATTTTTTGCGCCAATTCGTCCATAAAAGTACTACGCCCAGGTAACTGTGCCGATACCACAGAGGTAGCAAACTTGTTACTTGAATCGCCAGCAACTTGTTGTAGTACACCAAATAGCTCTTTTAATGAACCCATACGCTTTGATAAGGTATCAGTTAGATTAGCCAATTTAATTTCGTTTTCTTCAAATTGCGTCTCTAAACGCTCTGACTCGCTAAGCATTTGGTTACGTTTAGCTTGGGTGTTTTTAAGCATTTGCACTTGTTCATTTTGGCGTGCTGCAAATTCTTGTTCACGTTGTTTATTTTGCTCTGATTGCGCTGATTTACCCTGCTCTAAGGTTTTTAATAAGGCATCTAAATTCATCGGCTCAGCGGCAATACTGGTGCCCACAAAGCTTAAGCTGGCTGCAAACACGGCCATTTTTGTCATTTTCGTTAATAATTTCATGGTAAACCTCTTATTCTGCAGCGTGAATTGGCAGTGTTAACATATCGGGGGCAAGTTGTTTGCGAGCAATGCGAAGCCCTTTATTAATTTGGCTTATGGTTGAATCTGGTAGCGCAACAAACGACTGTGACTGCTGATCCCAACTACCTGCTTGTTTACCATCGCGGGTGAGGTAAATTAGCTCTAAACGACCAATGCGTAGAAAGTCGACTTCGCGTTCTTTATTATCCACATCAAGTAATGCGGTATACGCCTCAATAGTGCGTCCGTAGTCAACCTCAACTTGGTAAGCTTCTAAAACACGACGAAATTTTTCACTTGATGAAATATCAGCACGCGCCATCATTGCATTTAATGATTCAAGGCGCTGCTTACGCTCTTGCTTTAAAAACGGCACATCTAAGGCAACAAACTGTTCAAGCCCGGTGATCATACGAAGCATTAAAGGGGTTATTTGGCGTTCAATTATCGATACTTGATCCATCGATAAATTAATCGACTCCATCTCTTCTATTTGATTATTTAACTGTTTGGTAAGCTGTGCGTTATAAACGGCTAGGCCATCTATTTCTTTATTTAGGGTTTTAAATTGCTGTAAACGCCCTTGCATTGAATCTGCAATCTTGTCTATTTTTGTTTGTGATTGCGCAGCTAAATTATTAATTTCGCTGCTTTTATCAATTACCGTGTTTAAATCATTGGCGTGGACTGCTGCACTTGCGGCTACAATACCAGCTAAAATTAATGGTTTAACGCCTTTCATCGTATACACCTTTGCTCGTTAATTAGCGGATTTGCTAGTGTTTATTAATCGCTTTAGCTCGTTTATAAAAAAACAATTTAAAGCGAGATAGTTTCAATGAGCGAAAGTGTATAGATTAAAAATGACAAGCGTGTTGCGTAAAAAAGTCGCTTTTATGACAATGGTAATAAATTAGCCTTATTGGCCTATTTTACAATTCAGGGATGAAAATAGTGGGATTAAGTTTACAAGTAAGATTGTATTTCAATCAGGGTTTGTCGCCAATCTGTGTAGTTAATAGCTATAGGGTAAGCGCGATTGTTATGTATTAATACTAACGACGGAAAACCTTGAATAGGTAAACTGCGAACATAGTTAAGCTCATCATCAAAGCGACGCTTAAGCTCATTAGAGTGTAACTGTTGAGCAAATAAACGGGGATCTAAACCAATTTTTTCGCTCAGTTTAATTAAAACCGCTTCATCCGATGGGTTTTGTGCCTGTAAATAATATGCCTGCTGTATTGCCGCTATCATCTGTGGTTCTTTGTTGAAGCTGCGGGCAATTAAAGCGGCCCTGCAAGAGGGATAGGTAGAACGGCGAGGTTGGCAGTCTCGCCAAAAATCAAAGTTAAACTCTGTGCCTAACTGGCTACTAATTTTTTGCCATATGGCTTGTAGTTGCAACTGCATATCCTGACTCATTGGCAAGTCAGTATCTACAGCTAAGCCACCCACTCTGTATTCAATGGGAAGTTTGTTTACCAAGGCAGCCTCAAGCGCATGCCATGTAGGTTTATAACCCCAGCACCAGCTACACATAGGGTCGTGTACATATATTAATTTACTCTGAGGCGTGCTGATCATGTACAGATACCACCTTATTTCTACCTTGCGCCTTAGCGCTGTATAAATACTGATCCGCTTGCTTTAACGCATTATTATAATCATCTACACTGTTAGCCTGAGCAATACCCATACTACACGTTAATGATACTCGCTGATGTTTGTCGGTTAGCATCACATGGTTTTGCACACATTCTCTAAAACGGTTGGCCAAAATGCTGGCCTCAAGGGTTGTTTGTTGCGGTAAAATAACCACAAACTCTTCGCCGCCATAACGTGCTTTAAGCGCTGTTGCAGGAAACTGAGACTCTAATAACTTAGTAAATTCAATTAAAACCGTATCACCAAAATCATGTCCGTAGGTGTCGTTTAATTGTTTAAACTTATCTAAATCAATGAGTAAAATAGACAGCGGCAAATAATGTTCTGGCCTTGAAGCAGCGAGCTTTAAAAAATGTGAGGTAATAAAGCGACGATTAGGCGCCCCGGTAAGCTGATCGGTATGAGCATGCTGTTTTTGCTCTAAGGTGATATCAGCAATTGCTAAATGACTGCGGTGACGAAAGTATTCACCTATAAACGAAAACACTAACACCAGCGAAAATGCAGCAACAAAACGGGTCTTTTCTACCGCGCCATAAATAACTTGCCCCATATCAGGGCCATACAACATAACAATACAGCTCAATAACATGGCACTGCTCAACCAGGCGCCAAACTTCACACCCAGTATGGCAAATACAGCAACGGGATAAAACATTAGCCAATATAAAGCAGTGTTTTCTTTACCACCGGTGTATACCAAAGCTAAGCACATCACAAATACAATCACTAATGTGATGAGGGCGATTGCATCAATCTGCTTTGTTTTCATAAAATAAATAATACACCCAACAATCGTTACGTTAACCACAATTAACGCAATAGTAAGGATTGGTGCATACACGTGATGATTGGCAATTACTAAATAGGTAATTAACACCAAGGCAATCGCTATCATGGTAAATAACGAAAATACTTGGCGTTGTTTATCAAAGCTATAAACGCTGTCAATATTGATTAAATTGAGCCAGCTTGGCTTATTTATTTTTGTTTTACTGATCATACTTTGAATTTTTTAACCATGCGCTCTAAGTCACTAAATTGATGCTTAAGTTTGGTACACTCTTCCAAAGTAAGATTCAGGTTTGATTGGCCTTGAATCGATAAGTCGCTGATAACGTGAATATCGCTATGTAATGACTTAACCACTTGGTTTTGCTCATCCGTAGCATTAGCGACACTATGATTGGCGTCGGTTATTTGCTTAATCGCACTAATTATTTGTTTCATTACATCGCCAACCGCATCCGCTTGCTGAACACTTTTTTCACTTTCTTCTAAACTGGTTTTCATAAGTTCAACGGCAGAGCTTGAACCTTTTTGTAATTCAATGACGGTGTTTTCTATTTCTTGGGTTGATTGCTGAGTACGCTGTGCTAGTTGCCTTACTTCATCGGCAACAACCGCAAATCCTCTTCCTGCTTCGCCAGCACGAGCCGCTTCTATCGCCGCATTTAAAGCCAGCAAATTGGTTTGCTCACTCACCCCTTTTATTACTGCCAATACATTTCCTATATTAGCGGTATGCGAGTCTAAACTATTTATGGTTTCTTGCGCTTGCTCTATATTTTGTGACAGTTGATGAATACTTGAAACGTTGTTTGTGAGGGTCTGTTGATTTTTAGCACAGTATTGATCTGCATCTTTGGCAAGCGTCGAGGCATTACTGGCGCTGGTTGAAATTTCTGTTGAGGTAGCTGAAAACTGATTAATTGCCGACGCCACACTGTTGGTGCGCTCACTTTGGTCATCATACATAGTTAATGTTGAGTCTGTCTGCGTAACCAATTTAGCAACTGCCGTTTCCAGTAACTGCGTTGAAGATTTAACCTGAATTATTGAATTTTGGATTTTTTCTATAAAAATATTAAACGAATTGCTCAATTGACCAAATTCGTCATCGTTTTCTACGCTTAACCGACAGGTTAAATCGCCCTCACCCTGCGCTATATCTCTAATGGCATCATTGAGACGATACATAGGGCGCATCAAATAACGCAGTAAAAATTCCAGTGACGCAACAATCACTAAAATACCAATAATTAAAAATACAATTGCCTTTTGCCCAAACGAAGAAACACTTGAATACGCTTTATCTTTATTAACTACTACACCTAAATACCAATCAACGTTTTCAATACCACGAATTTTAGTAAAGGATACCAGCGAGGTTTCACCTGCTACTTGATACTCGGTGAATTCTCTTGCTAACGGTGCATTTTTACCAATTAAGTCAGCGACTGTTTTTGAATTTAATTTGCTATCAGGGTGACTCAATATTTGCCCTTTATTATCAAGCAAAAAACCATAACCGAGTCCTAAAAAATCAATATCTCCAATAATTTCAGCGATGGTTTGCATATCAATATCTGCCCCCGCTACCCCTTTAAATTGACCATTACTATTAATAGGGGCAACGGCTGAAATTGTCAGTTCGTTGGTCGTTACATCGATATAAGGCGTTGTAAAAGCCGTTGTTGTTTTATTTTCTACTAATTTATACCAAGGGCGACTTGTCGCATCAAAATCGCTGGGGAGTACAACACTTTGATCATTTAAAATAAATGTACCCGATGATTTACCTATGTAGGTATTTTTAAAATCCCCCGCAAGCTCAGCGGTATTTAATTGCGAAAGCGTTAAAGACTTGGCATCGTCATCTTGGTATGTTTTTGCGATAGAGATCACAATCGCTAATTTATTATTTAGCCAGCTTGCAATATTTTTAGAGACAGACTCAGAGTTTTGCTCTAGTACCAGCGATAACTGCTCTTGAGTTTGATGCCGCATTGAAAAATAATTATTTATGGTGAAAACACCTAACACTAAAACCAACACTAATGATGCAGCAATGGTGATTTTGGAGGTGAATTTAAGCGAGCTAAACATAAGTACCTTAAGTATTAATCATTATTATCAGTGTCTTTTTAACAAATTTTTAACTGAATGTCTTAGCAAATATGATTTCAATGAAATTAAAGAACAAAAATAATAATAAATAACTAGTTCTTTCAAGGATGACTTTGCCACAGTGCGTTTAATTTTTAGACTAGCAGAGCTAGATAAATAAGTGTTTAAAAGCACTATGGGGATAAATTTTATCCCCATAGTAACGCTTTATCTAAATTATTCTTCTTGTTGGCACTGGCTTGTGATCGGTAATTGCCGAAGTACCTTCATCTGTGGATCAACAATAATATGATCAACAGGTTTAGCTTTGATGGTAATGACTCCTTCAATTGGTGTATAGACTTGAAGCTGGCCATTGATTGAAATGGGTACTGGCATTTTAAAAGGCGTCGCATCTTTTTCACTTTTGCTCCAATATAAATTGGCCACGTTATTTTGACGTTTCATGGTTAGTGTTGGCAATGCAGCTTGTTTTAAATACACATCAAATAGCCAGTTATAGTCTTTTTTTGTAATGCGATTAACAATATCAATAAACTGTTGCGTGTTGCGATATCGCGATTGAATTGGGTAACTGAGACTTTGCGTGTCGCTACTCCCGTAGATTAACTCGCGTGTTGCTTGCCAAAATAACTCATCACCAATTAACCAACGCAAAGTGTGTAATGTCCAGCCTCCTTTACCATAAATATCTGAGTTAAAAGCTTCTTTTGAGCTTAACTCACCCTCTTTAACAATAGGTTGGCAGTTTTTTATCCCTAAATAGGCTTTATACATTGCATGGTTATAAGCGGCCTCACCAAAGGTATATAAACTGTAAGACGGTTGCATGTAAAAGCCAAAACCTTCATGTAACCACGCATCATTCAATTGCTCGTGTGTCATTAAATTACCAAACCACTCATGCGCTAATTCATGCTGAATAAGCCAATCATAACCACTAGGGTCGCGAGTGTACCCTTTGCCATAAGCATTTATCGTTTGATGTTCCATGCCTAAATGAGGCGTTTCTACAAAGCCAAGTTTTTGTTGCCCCCATGGATATGGACCTAACACAGATTCAAAAAATGCCATTTGTTGATAAACATCGTTGGTGAGCAAATTACTGGCTTTTTGCCTATTTTCAGGTAACACCCAAAATTCCACAGGAATGTCAGTACCATTTATACTGGTATATTGCTGTTGAACACGCTCAAATGGGCCAATATTCAGCGCAATGTTGTAATCACTCGCAGGCTCAGATAAAAACCAATCAAACTCGGTAGTCTTGTTTTGTAATACAGTTATATTTTTTAGTACCCCGTTACTGGCAACATACAATCCAGTGGGTACCGTTACACGTATACGCATACTATCGGCTTTGTCACTAAAGTGATCTTTACAAGGCCAAAATAAATCACAGCCCTCACCTTGCACCGCTGTTGCTATCCAAGGTTTACCATCGTTTGTTTCACTAAATACAAAACCACCACTCCATGGAGGGTTAAGCGCAATATGTGGCTTGCCTGAATAGTTAATGGCAACTTCAACCACTTCTCCAGGGTACTTTTTTTCATATAAGTTAATCGTGATCACACCATGAGAATGGAGAAATTCGGCTTTCTTATCAGCCACTGTTACTGTGTTTATACTAAAGCGACTATCGAGTTTTAGTTCAATTTGCTGAGTTTCTTTAACGACCCGAAATACTGTTTTCCCTGTGCCGGCTATCTGCTTTTCTTCTGGAAAAACGGCTAACTTAAGATCATAGAAAATAACATCGGTTGATTGAGCCACGCTAGATAATGGTTGACCAGTATTAGCAACGAGGGGATCTAATTTTGCAGGTTTGCTGGTGCAGGCACTGAGTATATATATCAATGTAACAACCAAGTAACACCTAATCACATGGTGCAAGAACAACATAAATAATAAGCTCTTATAATTATAATTTTTTAATATAATTACATAGTTTTACATTTATAGTGTTTAAAAAAGACGAATTGCTTATTTTTTAAGTTAACTAGTTACTTTATTTTACATTTAGCAAGGGATAAACCTTAAACAGCTAATATATTTAAGGTTGTTTTTGCCATTTCATTTTATTATTGGTATCGCGTGAAGTGATAATGGTTTCATCACTACTTTGAATACCGCCAAGCTTGGCGAGCCGGTCATAAAGAACAACATTACAGGTTGCTGCTAAATTCATACACCCTATGGTTGGAATATAAACAACTTCATCGCACCATTTTAAAACGTCTTTTGGCACTGAACCATCCTCTGGGCCGAACACATAAAATGCGTTCTCAGGGTGGGTAAACTCAGGCAAGGGAGTGGCCCCTTCTATTAGCTCTATCACCACCACTTTAGCGCCTTGTGGTTTACTTGATGCTAAATTATCGGTAGCGGTTAATGGAATACGTTGCACTACATTTTTAGTATCGGTATGAAATTTCTGTGCGTTTAAATAACGGTTGCCAGTAAAAAAAACCTGCTGTGCGTCATAACAACCTGCGGCGCGTAATACGCCCCCCACGTTGGTCGGGCTTTTAGGATTAATTAAGCCAATACTTGCTTGTAATTTACTCATTAATTGCAATCCTTGGTTGGCCACTCGGCTATATACAAATCAAAATCTTCTAGCTTTACGTCACAGTCTTTTACGGTTTTATCTTTAACAGAAATGTTTAGCTCGTGCATTTTAGTTTTATCGCCGTTATTAAGTAACGGATGCCACGTTGCTAATCCACGTCCTTCGTGAAGTCGGCGATAACTGCAGCTTTGCGGCATAAAGAAAATGTCTTTGAGGTTTTCTTTGGTAAGCTTAACGCAAGAAGGCACTAAGGTTTGGCGGTTTTCGTATTCACTACAGCCACAGGTTGCGTTATCAAGGTATTGGCAAACAATATTGGTAAATATAAGTTGCTCACCTTCTCTTAGCTGATCAGTGGCGGTAAAGTCATCTTCGTCTTCGCTGTCAATAAAGGTGTTTAAACAACACTTTCCGCATCCGTCACAAATGGCTTCCCATTCTTGCTGGTTCATTTCATTGAGACTTTTGCTAAGCCAAAATTGGGTTTTTGCTAATTGTTGATCAAACATGGTGTTCTCGCGCCTTTTAAGAGCGCGCATTCTAACGTATTGCAGCAAAGCGCGCAAAGCCAATCCCTGTTCAAATAATGACTTTGCGCGATTATGTTACTGCTGAGATTTAACCCAACGTTTAATTTTTTGCTCTAAGATAGGCATAGGCAATGCGCCATCTATTAATATTTGCGTATGAAAGGCTTTAATATCAAATTGCTCGCCTAACTGCTGGTGGGCGTAATCTCTAAGCTCTTTAATTTTAAACTCACCCAATTTGTACGATAATGCTTGCCCAGGCCATGCAATATAACGTTCCACTTCAGCAATTACATCGCTTTTTGCCATTGAAGAGTTAGCTAACATGTAGTCAATGCCTTGTTGACGTGTCCACCCTTTGGCATGAAAGCCTGTATCAAGCACTAAACGCATAGCTCTTAGCTGCTCATCGTTAAGACGCCCATACCACATATACGGGTCGGTAAATAAGCCAAGCTCTTTGCCAAGACTCTCCGCGTATAATGCCCAGCCCTCAGCAAACACCGTGTAGCCGCCAAATTTACGAAAATCGGGCAGGCTTTCTACTTCTTGTTGCAGTGCAATTTGAAAGTGATGACCAGGTGCTGCTTCATGAATAGATAGCGTTTCAAGTAAAAATTTAGGCTGCGCTTTTAAGTTGTAAGCATTAATGTAAAAGATACCCGGACGAGAACCATCTGGTGCAGGCCCTGCATAAGATGCCCCCGCTGCCGATTGCGCACGATACGCTTCTACTGCTTTAACAATGTAAGGGGCTTTAGGCTCAATATTAAATAATCGCGGTAAGCGCGCATCTATTTTTAGTTTAATATCTTCATAGGCGGCAATTAACTCATCAGCTGTTTTATAATAAAACTCATCTGAGTCACGTAAATGATCAAAAAACGATGCTAAATCACCTTTAAATCCCACGGTATTTTTAACCGTTTTCATTTCACTTAAAATTCGAGCCACTTCACTTAAGCCAATGTCATGAATTTCATCTGCTGATAAACTCAACGTGGTGTTTTTCTTGATTTGATATTCGTACCACGCTTTACCATTAGGTAAATCAGCATAACCAACAGAATCACGAGCATGAGGAATATAGTCGTTGAGTAAAAACTCACTCATACGCTGATAAGCGGGCACTAATTTATCTAAAATAAGCGTTTTATACTGCTCAGTGAGTTGCTGTTTTTGTGCATTAGAAAATGAGTCGGGCATGGCCTTTATTGGTGAATAAAATAATGAATCTTCTGCGTTAGTTACTACGTGCACTTTAAACTGAGGCAATAATTTTTTAGCCAATGGCATAGGCAATACCACGCCTTGTTTAACACCTTGCGCCATTGATTGTTCAACACTGGCTAACCATTTCACAAAACCATCAGCACGTTTAATAAATTGCTCATAGTCGGCAACAGTATTAAAGGGCTGTGCACTTTGCCCTGAACCAAATCCAGCAAAGGTATTATGTGCTCCCGACATTTGGTTAATCGGTAACAAATAATCTTTATATTGCATGCCCTCAAGCTTCAGGGCTAAATCTCGCGATAACACTTCAAAGTTAAGTAGCGCCTGCCCTGTTAATTGTGATTCATCGATTAGCGTTAAACGTTGTTGATATTTTTTATAAAAAGCAGTTTTTTTATCACGATTAGCCTGCGATATCACCGGCAAGAATTGATCATCGAATTCATGGCGACCGTTATAAGTGGCGCTTAAGGGATTAAAGGTTAATGACTCATCGTAGTACTGGGCAACGAGCACATCTAATTGCTGCTGTGCTGATAATTCGCTTATTACAGGCGCGACTGGCTGATTTGTGTTTAATTGTGAGCTGGTGCTCATACAACCACTTAAGGCAAACATAACGCTACTGGCAACCAGTGCTATTTTAATAACTTTCATAAAGATCCTTGTTAGTTTTTACCCGCCAATTATGCGGTTTTAAATGCCTTAAATAAAGCAATTACGGTGAGTGGGATTTGTCGCTAAATAATTTACTCAATACCTAATGATTGCTACATTCAGGTAAATTTAAATAATTAAATAATAAAAATGATCAAAATAAAAAAACATTTACTAACTACATCAATCGCATTACTGAGCTTAACCAGCGCAAGTACACTGGCAACCACCTATATATCGGCCAAAGCTTTGCTTGATGTAAAAACTGGAGATCTAAAAGCTAATCCGTTAATCGCGATTGACGAGGGTGTAATAAGCCAAATCCAATTTAATAAACAGCCAACGCTTACCAGTAATGATGAACTGATTAACCTACCTGAACTCACCGTAATGCCGGGGTTGATGGATATGCATGTGCATTTAACCAGCGATCCAACCGTTTCGCGCAGTGAACGTATAGGCCAATCAGTACCGCGTATGGCTATTAAAGCCAGTTACTTTGCTAAAAAAACATTAGAAGCCGGCTTTACCACAGTGCGTAACCTAGGTGCAGAAGGCTTTAGTGTTATTGCGGTTCGCGACGGCATTAATGCAGGTGATATTATTGGCCCTCGCATCTGGGCTGCAGGCCCTTCTTTGGGGATTACTGGCGGACACTGTGACAATAATCGTTTGCCTCCAGAAATGAAATATACCGCCTCGGGGGTTGCTGATGGCCCATGGGCTGTTCGCATTAAAGTACGTGAAAATATTAAATATGGCGCTAATGCAATTAAATTATGTGCAACTGGTGGGGTATTTTCTAAAGGCACAAAGGTGGGCATACAACAATACGCATTTGAAGAAATGAAAGCCATTGTGGATGAAGCGCACATGCGAGAATTACCTGTTGCGGCTCACGCACACGGCACTAACGGCATTAAAACAGCCATTAAAGCCGGTGTAGACAGCGTAGAGCATGCTAGCTTTTTAGACGATGAAGCGATTGAGCTTGCTATAAAGCACGGTACTTGGCTCTCTATGGATATTTACAATACTGAATATACACTGAGCTTTGGTGAGCAAAATGGGGTAGATGAAGAGAACCTAAATAAAGAACGCCTTGTTTCTAAAAAGCAAAGAGACAGCTTTAAACGCGCCGTTGAAGCTGGGGTTAACATGGTATTTGGTACAGATGCGGCTATTTATCCACATGGTGATAATGCGAAACAGTTCTCGCGAATGGTTGAATTTGGTATGAGTGAATTACAAGCTATTCAAGCCGCGACCATTAATAGTGCTAAATTACTAAAGGCAGATTCACAACTGGGGCAAATTAAAACTGGTTTTGCTGCTGATATTATAGCGGTGAGTGCTAACCCACTTAAAAATATTTCTACACTAGAGCGTATTCCTTTTGTAATGAAAGCCGGTGTCGTTTACAAGCAGTAAACCCAATACATCTTTATAAGGTTGAGCTTAGCTCAACCTTAACAATTTTTTAGCTAATGTAGCTAAACTGCCCATTTAATCATCAATACTTTATTTAAATTCTCTCTTGGTAAAGCCAACTAGCGACTGCAATACCCCGTTAATATTTTTAAATGTGATTGTTTTTAAATCACATTGTATAACTATCAAGCAAACACACCCATTAAAGTAAAAAAGTTTGAACTTTTTATTTTATTTTAAAATGATAACCATTATCATTCACGAAAATTAACAAATGCGAATGGTTATCACTCTATGAAAAGGTTTCAATACTCACTACTCACACTCGCGTGCTTAAACGCGCACTTGGCATTGGCAAACGAGTCACAAGTTAATTCCGATATTGAACGTATTAGTGTTTACGAGCAACAAAACCGAGTGGTAATGAGCTCAGGTTTGGCCACTAAATCTGATATGTCACTAATGGAAACCCCTGCACCCGTGGTCATTGTTGATAAAGCGCTAATTGCATCGCAAGGTATTGATAGTTTACAAGATGTGATCCGAAATGTAAGTGGTTTAACGCAAGCCGGTAACAACTATGGCATTGGTGATAATTTAGTAATTCGTGGTTTAGGTGCTAATTATACCTATGATGGCATGTACGGTGGTGCAGGATTAGGCAATACCTTTAATCCAACGCGTTCTTTAACCAATGTTGAATCAATTGAAGTATTAAAAGGCCCAGCAACTGGTTTATACGGCATGGGCAGTGCTGGTGGTGTGATTAACCTGATTGAAAAAAAGCCACAGTTTAACGAACAACATACCTTAGAAATGGATATTGGTCAGTGGGATAGTTATTCTCTGGCACTCGATAGCACCAATGCAATAACAGACGACTTAGCTTATCGAGTCATGGCAAAAACCGCCTCTAGCGATGGCTTTCGTGATTTAAAAGAACAACGTGATGAAATTTATTCGTCTTTAAAATATGTACTAAATGATCAACATGCGTTTGTGTTATCGGGAGCCTATATCAAGGACGCCATTGCTGTGGATTCTATCGGCCATCCTATTCGTATTTTTAACAGTGAATCGGTCAACGGTTTAACTGCAGGTGAAGTATCAGGCGCCGATTTAGTGAATGACCCTACAGCAAGTGGCTTACAATTGAGTGAAGCACAACGAAATGAACTAGCTAACTCTTTGGCAAGCAATGATGGTTTAACACCCTTTAACTTTGGCACCAATGGCATAATATCACCGATGGCAAAGGATAACGAAGGTGAAGAGCTGCGTTTTAAATTAGCCCATAATTATTACATTAGTGATGATTTATTTGTTAATCAACAACTACAGTACCGTAATAACACCTCAAGTTTTGCCCGCCAAACAGGTGCTTACAACTACGTTTACTGGAAACGTAACGGCGTGATCAATCAAGACCCACGCGCACCGCTAGTTGTTGATGACGTGTTATACCCTTTTGCAGCCAGACGCCAAGAGTACCGCCAAGTAGAAGCGGATGAAAAATCATGGCAATACTTTTTAGATTTACGTTATGACTTTATGCTCGGTAACATAGAAAACGAATTACTGGTTAACGCCAACTATGAAGATCGTGATATTCGTTTTAAACAATATTCTATTTACGATGCCGATAAGGTCATTAAAAACAAAGCCGGTGAAGTTATTTACCAAGGCGCACTACCGTATATTTTTGATATGCGTCAGCCAAATTGGCCTACGGGTGAATTTAATGATTACGATCCGCTTAAAACCAGCGATTATAATAAAAAAGTACAGGCATGGGGTTTAGGCCTTCAGCATGTTGCCTACATTAACGATAAAATCACCACCCGTATTGGGATTGCTCATAATCGTATAAAACAAAGTTACGAGCATTTTGGTGTTGACCCACGTTATAGTCAAAGCCGCGCAAATCCAACGCCAGAGGCAAACACCTCAGATAGCGGTTTAACGTACAATTTAGGGGCTACTTATCAATTAAGCGCTGACATGGCTTTATTTTTAAATCACTCAAAAGGTCGTACTGCCTACAGTGTACTTGGCTCTGTTGCTGGTAATGAAGCCGATAGAGAAGACTCAGAATCTGTTAGTAACGATTTAGGATTTCGTTTTAAAGCGTTTGATGACCAATTACTGGCTTCAATTGTAGTATTTGAAAGTGCACGTACAAACCTAGAGTACGCCAACCCACTTTATGAAGCAGGCGTGTCTGCACCAAACGTAGTGGAGAGCTTCTTTGATGGTGAAGAACAAACCAAAGGTGTAGAAATTGACTTAAATGCGTATTTGAACGATCAATGGAAAGTTAACATCAACGGTGTTTATCAAGATGCTAGAGATAAAACTAACCCAAACAGCACAAGCTTTGATACTCGCCAAAAAGGCGTGCCTTATGTAACTGCTAGCTCATGGGTAACTTACTCTGCTGCGTTATTTGAATTACCTCACGCAGTAGATTTAAGCGCAGGCTTAACGTTTGTTGATAAGCGCAGTACTAACTCAAGCTCGTTCGGTATTGATAACGGCTACGTCCCTGCTTATACCGTGTATGATGCTGCAGTTAGCTATAAAGCAGACAACTGGCAAATGCAATTAAACATTAATAACCTGTTTAATAAAAAATACTATTCTAAAGCCATGTTTTTAGGCGGTATGCCAGGTGAGGAAAGAAATGCAAAGTTAAGCTTTAGTTATACGCTATAGCATACAATGCGCACAAGCCAGGTTGGTTTGTGCGCACTATATTTTGGTATAGTTAGATTGTAACAACTATACGGCCGTTAATTTCACCTTTGAGCATGTCATCGAAAATTTCATTAATATCTTCGAGTTTTTTCTCTTCAATGATAGCTTTTACTTTACCTTGTGCGGCAAATTCAAGGCATTCTTGAAGGTCTTTACGTGTACCTACAATAGAACCTACTACTGAAACACCATTTAGCACAGTATCAAAAATTGGCAATGGCATATCTTCTGGTGGTAAGCCAACTAATACGCATTTGCCCCCACGGCGAACACTTTTATACGCTTGTTCAAACCCAGGTTTTGATACTGCGGTACAAACAACAGCGTGCGCCCCACCTACTTGCTCAAAAATAGCCTCACTTGGCACCACGTCTTTAAAATCAAGCGTAATATCAGCGCCTAACTCTTTAGCTAGGGCCATTTTTTCTTTGCCTGTATCTACAGCAATAACATTAAAGCCCATTGCTTTTGCATATTGCACCGCTAAGTGACCTAAACCGCCCACACCAACAATAGCAACCCATTGACCCGGCTTTGCATCTGATACTTTTAATGCTTTATACGTTGTTACGCCGGCACAGAATAACGGGGCAGCTTCAGCAAAGCCTAATCCTTCCGGTATTTTGATGATGTAATCACCATGTGCTAAACAATATTCTGCATAACCACCGTCAATTGAGTAACCGGTATTATGTTGCGATAAACACAGGGTTTCACGTCCATCTAAACAAAATTCACAATGGCCACAGGCGCTATACAACCAAGGTACACCCACTCGGTCGCCCACTTCTAAATGTTTAATATTACTGCCTAGTTTTTCTATTACACCCACGCCTTCGTGACCTGGTACCAATGGCATTTTTGGTTTTACCGGCCAATCACCATGACACGCATGTAAATCGGTGTGACATACACCACAAGCGGCTATTTTTACCAGCACATCGTTAGGACCTACCTCTGGGATTGGTAAATCGGTGATTTCTAACTTGCCTTTATATTCTGTATTTATTGCTGCTTTCATAGTCATTCCATCGTTTATAAAAAATTATGCTATTTAACAAAGGCGTTAAACAACAATGTTATGTTGCATACCCGCAACATAACCCACTATAAATGCTTAAATATTAATCTATATCAATCATTAGTCGTAAAACGTGGTTTTTTATCCAAGCTAAACGCTTGCCATACTTAACCAGCGTGCTAGCATAGATTTCATTTATTTTTGAAACTTGTAACAATGACATTATCAGAAAAAAACTTTGCCTTTGTAATGCATTGTGGCGAGATGGGCAGCCGCTGGGGATTTAATCGTACAATCGGCCAAATGTGCGGGTTACTTATTATTACCAAAGATCCAATGACGGCAAACCAAATCGCAGATGCGCTGAGTATTTCACGCGGTAACGTGAGTATGGGAATTAAAGAATTACAATCTTGGCAGCTGATCAAGGTAATGCATATCCCAGGAGATAGAAAAGAATACTATGCACCTGCGGGTGACATTTGGGATATGGCTAATCGCGTGTTTGAAGAACGTAAAAAGCGTGAAGTAGAACCTACACTTAGCTTACTCAGAGATAACTTATTAGATGAAGCAAGTAACGACGATGAAATTTATGCACAAAAACAAATGGGCGAAATTCATAACTTACTTGAAACAGTGACTAAATGGTCGTCAGAGTTACAACGCTTAACCCCTGAGCAGCTAAACAAACTAATGAAGCTAGGTTCAGGCATTGGCAAAGTCATTGACCTTAAAGATAAAATATTCAAAAAAGAGCAGTAAACCATTAAAAAGCCGCAATGAGCGGCTTTTTAGTTATTCGCTTAAGCTTAAATTTTTGGGTAAGCAATTCTATCTGACAAATAACCTACGCTGGTTGCAAAGTAATATGAACGATTCCAGTGCATAAATACTTTGTAGTTATCGTATGCTAAATACATGCGTCCATTTATATCATCCGGCATCACCAGTGCTGCATCTACAGCAACCGTAGGTAAATCACTGCCATCAACACGACGAACACCTAATGCTTGCCAATCTGCTAAAGAGCGCTCTGATTTATCCCAGTACTCTAGCCATTGCTTTCGGGTTTTAGTACCGCGCTTTAATATATACTGCTTATCAAAATCAGCGGGCAATTGTACCTGGCGACCCCAGGTTAAATTATCATTCCAACCCTCTTGCTTTAAGTAATTTGCAATTGAAGCAAACGCGTCTTCTTTGGTTGTCCAAATATCTTTGCGGCCATCGTTATTGTAATCAACGGCGTAAGCATTAAATGAGGTTGGCATAAACTGGGTTTGCCCCATTGCACCCGCCCACGAGCCTTTAAATTTATCAAGCGTGATATGTCCCGACTTTAATATATCCAGTGCTGCCCACAATTGGCGTTTGTATAACGCTTCACGACGTCCATCAAATGCTAAAGTTACTAAGGATGAAATAACATTGTGGCCGCCTTGAATAGCGCCAAAATTACTTTCTAAACCCCAAATAGCCACAATAAAACGCGCTTGAACACCAAAGTCTTTTGCTACTTTTTCTAAGACTTCTTGGTTTTCTTTATACAATTTACGCGCACGATCTATTTTCCATTGCGGTACTCGTTTTGGTAAATACGTTTCCAGCGTTTCTTTTACTTCTGGCTGGTTTTTGTCTGCTGAAATGACTTTTTCTTTATAAGATGCAGTGGCAAATGCTTGCTCAATTAACTGAGTATCGTAGCCTTTTGCTATTGCCTCTTGCTTTAAATTAGTAAGATATTGTTGAAACTCAGCTTGTGTTTTTGCCATCACCGATGAGCTTAAACACACACCACACAATACAACCGCTAATTTTTTAATCACTATCTGCTCCATTTTGTTTTCTTAATTGACTTAGCAAGTTTTCCTCTGGTGGCGGAATTTGTAAATAATAGCCTTGGTCGCTAAGCGACTGTTTTAAAGTGTCTAAATCCGCTACGCCTAATTGAGTCCGCTTCGCTAAGTTAATGATCATCACGTACTGAGGTTGACCAAACATGGCCATTAAAGGTTCCGGAACTTTACTAAAATCGTCTCTTTTTTCAATAAATAAGAAAGTATCTGCTTTTTTCTTACTTTTATATACCGCAGTTAGCATTATGGCCCTATAAAATCTTGCTTAACAGTGCTACACACTATAACATGGCAATAATAATAAGTTATAAAAATTAGTGTGGAAACTGTAATAAAAGCCTTGTTCAGCCTAGGTTTATATAAAGTTACATGCTAACTAGACAATCCAGTTGAGCATCTATGTCGGACCAAATTTTTGAGCTAAAAGGCAACCTTTTTACGTTATCAGTTTTACATCTTTATAGTACTGATATTAACCTTTTAGCAGAACAACTGTATGTAAAAATTGCCCAAGCCCCAAAGTTCTTTGAGGGTGCCCCCATTGTCGTCAATTTAATTGAAGTAAAAAACAGCGCAATCGACTTTGTTCACTTAAAATCGCTTATTGAACGCATGAGCTTTAATGCTGTAGGTGTATGTAATGGTTCGGATGAACAGCATAAACAGGCAAAAGCCGCAGGGTTATCTGTTTTAAACTATTCACAAGACGTTAAGAGTGAACCCGCAAGAGTAGAGTCAAATACTTCGGTTGTAGAAAAAACCGTGTATTTACCAGCGCAAATTATTAATGGTGCGGTGCGCTCAGGCCAACAAGTTTACGCCAAAGACCGCGACTTGGTGGTGTTAGGCGCGGTAAGCCATGGTGCAGAAGTAATTGCCGATGGCAATGTACATATTTACGGAACCCTACGAGGGCGTGCAATTGCCGGCGCAAAAGGGCTCGAAAACGCATACATATTTTGTAATAAATTAGAAGCAGAACTCGTTTCAATCAATGGTAATTACTGGATCAGTGACTCACTGCAAGGTGAACACTGGGGTAACGCAGTTCAAATACAACAAAAAAATGAATCTTTAGAAATTTCAGCTTTGGTTAAAGGATAAATCTCATGGCAAAAATAATTGTCGTTACCTCGGGTAAAGGGGGTGTTGGTAAAACAACATCAAGCGCAGCAATTGGTACAGGCTTAGCATTAAAAGGCTACAAAACTGTTATCATCGATTTTGATATCGGTTTACGTAATTTAGACCTCATCATGGGTTGTGAACGTCGCGTAGTGTATGACTTTGTTAATGTGATCAATGGCGAAGCTAACCTTAATCAAGCACTCATAAAAGACAAACGTGTAGAAAAGTTATTTTTACTTCCTGCTTCACAAACTCGCGATAAAGACGCACTCACCCGTGATGGTGTTGAACGCGTATTGAACGAGTTAAAAGAAGACTTTGACTATATTGTTTGTGATTCTCCTGCAGGTATTGAAGCCGGAGCTATGATGGCGATGTACTTCGCTGATGAAGCAATAGTTACAACCAACCCTGAAGTCTCGTCAGTACGAGATTCGGATCGTATTCTAGGCATTTTACACAGTAAATCGAAACGTGCCGAAGAAGGATTAGAAAACATTAAAGAGCATTTGCTAATAACACGCTATAATCCAGATCGTGTATCAAAAGGTGAAATGCTATCTGTTGAAGATATCCAGGACATCCTAGCCATAGACTTACTAGGTGTCATTCCTGAATCTCAAGCAGTGCTTAGTGCATCAAACTCTGGACAACCGGTAATTCTTGATAGCGAATCAGACGCAGGTCAAGCTTATGCTGATGCGATCAGTCGTTTATTAGGCGAAACGGTTGAATTTAGATTTTTAGATGTAGAGAAAAAGGGTTTATTCAAACGGATATTTGGAGGTTAATGTGTCTTTACTTGACTACTTCCGCTCAGAAAAGAAAAACAGTGCGTCATTAGCAAAAGAGCGATTGCAGATCATTGTCGCGCACGAGCGTTCTCAGCGTGGAACACCAGATTACTTGCCACAATTAAAGCAAGATATTCTTGATGTCATTCGTAAGTACGTTAATGTAGGCGCCGATGCGGTTCAAGTTCAGTTTGATCAAAATGAAGACGATTTAGCGGTACTCGAGCTCAATGTCACATTACCTGACGAAGAAAAGAAATAATAAAAAAGGGCGCTAAGCGCCCTTTTTATTTTTTACATCAAGCTATTTAATACTCTAATTATCCCACTCTTTTAGCGCATCTTTAACAAAATCATATCGCCATGAGCTGAGTAAATCTGGTTTTATGTGTTTTTCTTTTTGCTGAGCAGTTAACTTCCAGTTCCAACTAATTAGCTGATTTATTTGCTTTTTAGAGGCCATAACGTCTTCTGGAATGTTATGCTCTTTAGCAACTTTAGTAATTTTTTGTTTGATCTCCTTCGCTACTTTTTTATAGGTAGGAAAATCAATTAACCGCTTTAATACTTGTGGGTGTTGCTCAGCTGGAATGGCTTTGGCCTGCTCAATACACTTTAAAATTTCAACCCCAGAACGATTCACTTCAATGGGTTCTACCCCAGGAATTTGTCTCAGAGCATTTAAACTTGAAGGGCCTCGTTTGGCAATTTCGGTCATATTGTGCTCTTTAAGCACAAAATTAAGCGCTAGATTTTTACGAATAGCTTTATTTCGACGCCATACTGCTAACTCTTTAAGTACCGCTAGTTCATGCGGCTTAAGTTGCCATGCATTTTTAATTTCTTTGTAAAGTAGCTCATCCGGGATTTGAAAAGCACGTTTATTGGCAACTAATTCACTTTCATTGATCACAATATCAAATAAATCAGCGGCTTTAATGCTATCTATAATTAACTCAAAACAAGGCAGCAGGTGATACGTATCAGCAGCAGCGTATTCAAGTTGCTTTTGGGTAAGGGGGCGTTGTAACCAATTAGTGCGCGATTCGCTTTTATCAATCTCAATATTCAATAATGTTTTCACCATTAAGGCAAAGCCCATACAGTTTCCCTCACCTAATAGCTGAAGTGCAAACTGGGTATCGAATAAAGGATAAGGAACAAATCCTGCGTACTTTTGAAAAACTTCAATATCTTCTGAGGGTGAATGGAGTACTTTTAGCACTTTAGGATCTTTAAGTATTTGCCAAAAATCAAACAAGGAAAGCTCGGCAAGCGGGTCAATAAGCGCTAAATGTTCGCCATCATAAACTTGAATAAGTGCAACTTCTGGATACAAAGTACGGCGGCGCATAAACTCGGTATCAATAGCAAGAATGGGTTTGTTTTTAATTTGTTCTACAAACGTATTAAGCTCATTTTGGGTTTGGATCAATTGGTAGTGCACTGAGTCTCCTACAATAAAAAAGCCGACTGATGTCGGCTTTTTTATAGTTGCTAATCTTTTAAGGCTCTTCTGAGAATTTTACCCACGTTAGTTTTGGGTAACTCATCCTTAAACTCAACGAGTTTAGGAACCTTGTAATTAGTTAAATTATCACGACAATGTTTTATTATATCTTTTTCAGTTAAAGAAGGGTCTTTTTTCACAACAAAAACTTTAACTTGTTCACCACTAATGTCATGAGGGATACCAACCGCGGCCACTTCTAGCACGCCTTCATGCATGGCAACCACTTCTTCTATTTCATTTGGGAAAACATTAAAGCCTGAAACAATAATCATGTCTTTTTTACGATCAACAATGTAGAAAAAACCTTCGTCATCGTAAGTGGCAATATCACCAGTTGCAAACCAGCCATCTTTTAAACATTCAGCCGTTGCATCAGGGCGATTATAGTAACCAAGCATTACTTGCGGACCTTTTACCCACAGTTCACCCGGCTCACCTTTAGCAGCTTCTTCACCGTTATCGAGCATTAATTTAATGTCAGTACTTGGCGCAGGTAGACCGATAGAACCATTATAAGCTTCTAAATCATACGGGCTAATTGTGACTAAAGGAGAACATTCTGTCAGGCCATAGCCTTCCATTAGTTTGCTGTTAGTGACCTTTTGCCATTTTTCTGCAACAGGGCGTTGTACTGCCATGCCGCCGCCTAATGACATTTTAAGGTGACTAAAATCAAGCTCAGAGAAACCAGGGGTATTTAATAAGCCATTAAATAAAGTGTTCACCCCTGTAATAGCAGTAAATTTATGCTGACTAAGCTCTTTTACAAATCCAGGCATATCACGTGGATTTGTAATTAAAACGTTTAAGCCGCCGTATTTCATAAATGCTAAACAGTTCGCTGTTAATGCAAATATATGATAGAGCGGTAGCGCGGTAATAACCACTTCTCTACCACGCTCAAGCACGTTATCTAAACAACCAGATACTTGCTCAAGGTTACCCACCAAATTACCGTGGCTCAACATTGCCCCTTTAGACACACCGGTTGTACCACCGGTGTATTGTAAAAATGCTAAATCGCTTAAGTTAACCTCTGGGCGCTTATAGCCATTCAGATCAGCTTTTAATAAATCACAAAAGTTAATCGTGTTAGGCAACGTATAGCTTGGTACCATTTTTTTGAAATGCTTAACAACAAAATTGACTAAATGCTTTTTAAGACCACCCATCATGTCACCAACCTGCGTAACCACAATGTGTTTAACGTCAGTATTAGGCAGTGCTTTTTCAAGCGTGACAGCGAAGTTAGCAAGAATAAATATTGCTGATGTTTCAGAATCTTTTAATTGGTGCTCTAGCTCACGAACGGTATATAGCGGATTAACGTTAACCACCACACACCCTGCGCGTAAAATACCTAATATAGCAATTGGGGTTTGCAACAAGTTAGGCATCATAACAGCGACTTTATCGCCCTTTTTTAATCCTAAATCGTTTTGAATATAAGCCGCAACACGTTTTGTTGCCGCGTCAATTTCGTTATATGACAATGTTTTACCCATATTAGTAAATGCAGGTAAATCTTTGTAATCATTAAAACTTTTTTCAAACACTTCGAGTAACGAGTTGTAGTGCTCAGGATCGATTGTTTCAGGCATACCTTCTGGGTAGCGCTTAAGCCAGATTTTTTCCACTCTTAGCCCCTGTTTATAATTATATTTTTATTAACCTTAATCTAAGTAAGGCACTTTCACAATTGAGCAAATACTCTAATCTAGAGATAATCCCACATTTATCGGTAATATACAATTAACATGCACTACTTTGCACCATAAATGCGTGAATGTGTTCAAAACATAGTCCACTACTTTGCATATGGCAATGATGCCCACCAGGCACATCTATTACACTCAAGTTATTGTAATATTTACTATACTTGTCTAGATTTTGTTTTACAAATGGATAACCTTTATCACCTAATATTAATTGGCATGGTGCAATTAATTCTTTTATTGCACCAATACATTGCGCTTCATCAAATCGAAAACCTGAGTGATTTTTAAGCTTAGGATCGCAAGTTAGCTCAAAACCACTGTGCATTTGTTTTATGTTTCTGTCCATCAGCAATGCAATTTGTTCATTATTTAAATCAGTTGTTTTTGCACGTGCTTGATAAATTTGTTGTTTTGATGTGTATACCCGTGATTTTTTTGTACTAAGCCTTGCTCGGTTTAGTATGGCATTTCTTAGCTGAGAACACACTTCATCGCTATCGGTAGTGACACAACCTATACCTTCAATAAAAGAAACAGATTTTACATACTCACTAAAACAACTAGCAAATAGTCCTGCAACCATAGCCCCCATAGAATGACCAACTAAGTGTACCTTCTTTAACTTAAGCGCTGTGATTAATGCATACACATCATCCACATAGTCAATAAAGTAGTAATGTGCCTGAGGGCTTCGCCAAGATGACAGCCCATGCCCTGGAAAATCAATGCAATACCATGTTTGCGAAGGTGCAGCTCGACTCAGCATAGGCACAAAGCTAGCACTATTATCTAGCCAGCCATGCAGAGCGATAACGACGTCTTCACCGTCTCCAAATTTAATACCGCGTATATCTAGGTCATTAGCTTTTACCGAAAATGGTTGCAACGCAAACCTCAACTTTTTTATTTGGTTATGGCTATAACATACAAGAGTTAATACACAATTAATAGAACTGAACTCACAGAACACACACTTAAATTTCGAGATTTCATAACATATTCATTTATTTATCTTGCTATCGGTATACAATAATAGTCGCTATTAAAATAAGTACACTTAAAGGGTACACACAATGAAAAAACAGTTCGGCTTATTAGCGCTTTTATGTACAACAGGAGCATTCGCTCAAACAGCGCCTAAAAATGTTATTTATATGATTGGTGATGGCATGGGTCCCGCTTTCACTACCGCTTATCGATATTACAAAGATGACCCTACAACAAAAGAAATAGAAACAACCGTTTTCGACACTATGTTAAAAGGCATGGCGCACACTTATCCTGATGACCATACTTATGTAACAGACAGTGCCGCAGGTGCAACTGCACTTAGCAGCGGCCATAAAAGTTATAATGGCGCAATCGCTGTCGATACGGCCAAAAAACCGGTTAAAACCATGCTAGAAATTGCAAAAGAGCAAGGAATGACAACAGCGTTAGTGGCTACCTCACAAATTAATCATGCAACACCTGCAAGCTTTGCCGCACATAATGAATCAAGAAGAAATTATGATGACATCGCAAACGACTACATTGACAATAAAATTGCTGGTAAATTACCGGTTGATTTAATGTTAGGCGGTGGTACTCAATATTTTATTCGTGATGACAGAAACTTAGTCGACGAATTTAAAAAAGCAGGTTATCAATACGGCGACAATATTAAAAACCTAGGTCAAATCACACAAATCCCTGCCATTGGTCTATACGCACCTAAGGGATTACCTTTTGCGCTAGATGAAAACCCAACGAGATTAAAACAGTTAACCTCTAAAGCGTTTGATTTGCTTGATGGGCAAAACGATAAAGGCTTTTTTGTGATGATTGAAGGCAGCCAAATTGACTGGTGTGGTCACGCAAATGACATTGCTTGCGCAATGGCTGAAATGGACGACTTTGCAAAATCAATCGAAACGGCAAAAGCGTATGTAGATAACAACCCAGACACTATTTTAGTGATCACGGCTGATCACTCTACAGGCGGTTTAACCATTGGCGCGCATGGCCAATATAAATGGGAAACCGACATCATCAAAGGTGTTAAAGCCACTGCGGGTACATTAACCAAATTATTAATGGGATCAGATAACCTTAAAACGGTATGGCAGGCCAATACCCGTATTGAGTTTACAACTGAAAACGAAATTAAACTTAAGCAAGCTAAAGCCATGGGTGAAAAAACCCTTAATTTAGCGGTTAAAAGCATTATCAATGATTTAAGTTTCACTGGTTGGACAACGGGCGGACATACCGCTTCTGATGTGCAAGTATTTGCCTATGGTAAAAATAGCGATGACTTTATTGGTTCACAAAACAATACTGACATAGCTAAAAAACTGATTAGTTACATAGAACAGTAATCGCTGTTATGAAAATAAAAAGCCCGAATAATTTATTCGGGCTTTTTATTTGGCTATTAATTTTATAATTAAGCGTATATATCAACACCAATTAAGCTTTGAACTTCAGCTCTTCGCTCTAAATTAGCAAACTCAGTGTAAGTAGAAATTGCCTTACTGACTTGCGCACTCGGTTGATCGTAAATAGTTTGGCTATATTGGGCCTCTTTGGTGTTCGCTTTTACAAACTCTTTTGCGAGTTCAAGCCCTTCAGGACTGCTCTTAACATAATCTGTATTGGTTTTCTGTGATATTGGCTGCTCTGATAGTCGTTCAGGCTTTGCCGTAACAACAGCAGTAGAACGCACCTTAGCAGGGATATCACCAGTAAAAAAACCAGAGCTTATAGGCAGCGACATTACGCTTCTCCAACCAACAACATGCTTAAATTATGATTTAAAATAGCTCAATATGCAAACAATACAACTTAGCGTTACTCGCGGCCTGGTAATTTTTTCCATGTCACTGTGTCACGCACATACTTAGGCTGAGCATCACTTGCTTTTACGCCATTACCTGCAAGGTACTGTGCATCCACTAACGCTAACATGTATTGTGCATCGGGTAGCGTAATTTCAGGGTGTACACTCACATTTGTAAATGTAGTTAATGCATCGGGGTAGCTTTTAAATCCAGTCCCCACGCCGGTTGCTGTTTTGTTTGTGTCTATCAATGAAGCATCAAGCAGTTCTGGCTTAAAAACACGTTCTTCACCTTGAAGTGTCATCAAATTATTATTAACTTGGTATTGAGCAAAGTATATTTCCCCCATACGCGCATCAATGCTTGAATAAACCACTTCATCGCCAAATTGTTCAAACGCTTGTTGCGCCATAACCGCTAAGGTAGAAACCCCCACTAGCGGTAAATTCGTTGAATACCCAAGCCCTTGTGCAATGGCCACACTAATACGCACACCCGTAAAGCTGCCTGGACCTTGGCCAAAGCCAATAACATCTAAATCTTTTAATTTACAATTGGCTTTATTAAGCAGCTCATCAATAAGTGGCAGAATTTTTTGGCTATGCTGCTGCGGACACTCTTCAAAATGATGAAATGTTTTACCCTGATAATGCAAAACAAGCGATAAAGCCTCAGTAGAAGCGTCTAGGGCGAGAATGTTACTTTTGATCATTTTTGTACTCAATTAATATGTTTTAAAAATGTATTTGCATCTTCTAAGCTACGTGTACGGCGCATTGGCGGTAAACTCTTTAAAAATACTTGTCCATATTGGCGTGTAACTAAACGATTATCGCAAATTACTAACACACCTTTATCTTTGTTATCACGAATTAAGCGACCTACCCCCTGCTTTAAGGCAATAACCGCTTGTGGTAACTGAATATGCGCAAAGGGATCTTTTCCTTGCATTTGGCAATCTTGCATTCTAGCCTGCAAAAGCGGATCATCGGGCGCTGCAAACGGCAGTTTGTCGATAATAACACAGCTTAAAGTACTGCCTCTTACATCAACCCCTTCCCAAAAGGACGCTGTACCGAGCAACACGGCATTACCATGACGGGTAAATTTTTCTAATATAATGCGTTTAGACATTTGCCCTTGCATGTAAACCGGATAGTCCATTTGTGTGGTTAAGCCCTCAGCCACCAAATGCATCATCCGGTAACTAGTAAATAGCACAAAACAACGCCCTTTTGCTGATTTTATGAGTTCGAGAGTTAACTTTACAATCGCATGCGGCATATTATCTGCGTGGGTTTCAGGTAAATAGCGCGGTAAGCACAATAGCGCCTGATTTTCATAATCAAACGGGCTATCTACCATCATACTTTGCTTTGGTTTTAACCCAAGGCTGGCATTAAAGTGAGTGAGTTCGTTGTCGACCGATAACGTGGCCGAGGTAAACACAAACCCTGCGCCAGACTCTTTCATCATCAAAGCAAATTTAGCCGATACATTCAGTGGCGTTATATTAATGGTTAAATAGCGCCGCGTGGTTTCGTACCAATAACTAAAGCCTGTTTGGGCGGTATCAAATACGCGCTCTAACTGGCCTTTAAATGCCAACACCCGCTCAAATGGGTGTTCAATTTTATCACTTCGTTCTAAGCAATGTTTTAAAACCTGATACACAAATTCTAAATCACTAATAACACGATGTAATGCAGAGCAAATAAGCTTATTACTGAGCTTTTCACGCCAATCCCCGCGGCTACCGTCCACACCAAACTGCAATCTTAAATCGGCGACACTGGTTTCCAATTTATTCAAACTTTTTCCTAATTGCAGCATGTCAGGAATTTCAGCGCGGTAAATAGCGCGTAAATCATTAATTAAATCCACCAGCTTTTTAGTACTCATGGTTTCGCCAAAATAGTCGCTGGCAATTTCACTTAACTGGTGGGCTTCATCAAAAATATAAGCATCTGCGTTGGGCATTAGCTCTGCAAAGCCAGACTCTTTAACCGCCATATCGGCAAAAAATAGATGATGGTTAATTACGACAACGTCGGCATCCCCTGCTTTTAAACGCGCTTTACGAATGTAGCACTCTTGAAAGTCAGGGCACTCTTTACCTAAACAGTTATCTGCAGTCGAGCTGACATACGGCAACACTTTGGCATCTTCTTCAATACCAATACAGTCGGCTAAATCGCCCGTATGCGTTTCACTGGCAAATTTAGCAACCATAGCGAGCTGATGCATTACATCAGGGTCGTCTGTGGGTACGTGTGCAACATGTTGGGTAAGCCGATAAGTGCATAAATAATTGGCACGCCCTTTTAACAATGCCGTTTTTTTAGCCGCGCCTAAGGCTTTTACTAACACCGGTAAATCACGATGATACAGCTGTTCTTGCAGTGCTTTAGAACCGGTTGAAATTATTGTTTTGCCTTTAGATTTAAGGGCTGGCGCTAAATAAGCAAAGGTTTTACCTGTGCCAGTACCGGCCTCAACAACAAGCTGGGAACTTGTTTTTAATGCATCCTCAACAGCCACGGCCATATCAATTTGAGGTTGGCGTGGTGAGTATCCATCTATTGATAAAGCCAAAGGCCCGGTTGCACTAAACAGCTGTTTGATAATACCAATCACTTTATAAAAAATAATAGCGGGATTCTACGTAAGCTATTGATGAAGGGCAAGCCAAATAGCGTGAGAATTTGGCCTTTAAAGGGGCTTATGCCCCTGTTAATTACTGTGCAATTATAGTTAACATAATGCCACTTGCATTACGATAGCCTTTAACATCTATGTGCCATACGCCTGCCTGGGGTGCAGAAATAGTGCAACTTTCTGTGTTGCCGTTTTTATATGGCCTACACACAAATTGTGTATTTGAAGATGGCGCACCGAAATTTAAATACAAATCAGCATCGCCGCTTCCGCCTGAAATAGCAACGTTCAGGGAGGCATAACCCGCGGCTAAACGTTGTTCAAAACGCTGCCAAGCGCCTGTATTTACGCTAATGTTATCTTCTACGCGATTAATGGGCTCTAAAGCGCCTGCTGGCTCAAAAATGCCTGTCAAAGAGACATTATTAATTGCGCTGTATGCCTCAACCATGACATAGTAAGTGCCTTCATTACTGGTTGGAATGTCGCAACGCTCATTACTTGTGGCAGAGGTACTTTTACAGTCGTAATCAGTTAACGTGGGCGCCTGATTATATTTAACGTATAAATCGGCATCGCCATTATCACCTGAGGTTTCAAAGCTTAAGTTTTGCGCTCCTTTTGGTACATTCAATGTATAGATAAGCTGCTCTTTAGCAGTGGCATTGATACCAGAAATTGGTTCACCATTGACTAACTCATTATTATTTGGCGGAGTAACATCACCGGCATTTTTTGCCAATTCTGCAACAAAGCTAACGGCTAAGTTAGCAAATTTAATTGCATGATCAGCGTCAAAATTACTGTCGTTTTGTGTATGTATCAGTGGGTTAATGTCATTCATTTTTGATTCGAATGGCATAGAGGCCGCAAACCCTTGTTGATACCACGAAGCATGATCGGAGCAACCATAACCACATTGATCAAAGCCATAACTAATTTGTGGTAAATAGGTGTCTATCAGCTGGGCTAAAAATTGGTTTTGAGCATTGGTGGTGTAATCCGTCATCATAATAATATCTTCGATACTGCCGTTATTACCAGTCATGTCAAATTGCACCATGCCAACTACATTCTTACCCTGCGAACGATAGCTACTGGCTATAGCTTTAGACCCTTTTAACCCCACCTCCTCTGCTGCAAACGCCATTATTTGAATAGTTTTTTGCGGTTTATAATTTGTATCAACAATTGCTCTTAACGCTTCCGTTAACACTGCAATACCCGATGCATTATCATCCGCGCCAGGAGAGCGCCCTTGTGCTGGATTTGCTTGATTAATCGAGTCTAAATGCCCCCCAATAATAACAATTTCATCTGCATTTTCAGCACCTGCAATGGTTACAATCACTGATGATTGCGCCCAGCTATGCTGATAACTCTCAATGGTTATATCACTTCGAACGCTGGCAATTTGTTGCCAATAACTTTGCAGCCACTGTGAGGCATCAACGCCGGTTTGCGAAGTATAATAACGATTATTAAAACTAGTGAGTGAATTTACAGTGCTTTGTAAATTAATTGGGCTTTGTGCACTAATTAAACTTTGTACTGTTTGCGCATTATCAATTGAATAATTAAAGGCTGATGTAGCTTGGCTATTTTGAACAACAGCTAATTTTTTTGCGTAATCAATCGCTTCTTCGAACGAACTATGCGCAACAAACCCACCACAACGGTTATAGTTCTGGTGCATAAACTCACTTAAATTGTTCACTGCGTCACGCGGTACACTGAGTAAATCAACGTCAGGTAAAATACTTGATTTTCTATGCGCAAATTGCATTTTTTGCAAAAATGTACCTTGTTCATGTTGATAATGCTGGGCTGAAGTTGAGTCAATGGTGACCCAAATATTGTCTGGATTTTCATTTGCTAAGCAATTAAAACTTAAGGTTAAAGTAGTAATAACTGCTAACTGTTTAAAGTAGTTCATAAATATTCCTTATCTTGTTACTTTTATTTTAAGCATTAAAAAAGGGGCAAAGCCCCTTTTTATATGTATGCCTAATTAGCCGTTACGTTGAGTGTTACGCCACTTGCTAAGCTGTAACCTCTTAAATCAATGTACCAAGTACCTGCTTGTGGGTTATCAAATGTACATTCTTCATTATTACCATTTTTGTAGGGTCTACATAAGTATGAAGACGTACTTGAAGGCGAGCCAAAGTTTACATAAAGATCAGCATCACCATTACCACCGGCAATACTAATATTTAAAGTGCTATACCCTGCTGATAAATCTTGAGTAAAGCGGCTCCAGTTATTAGTAGTCACATTAATATTAGACTCAGTTCTATTAATTGGCGTCACACCACCATTCCCATCAGAGTAGCTTCCCGTTAGCGATACACCAGATATCGCACTCCATGCTTCAACCATTACATAGTAAGTTCCTGCTTGTGCATTACTTATGTTGCAGCTTTCTGTACTGGTAGATGTTGTGCTATTGCAATCATAGTTATTTAAGCTTGGTCTACTAGCAAATTTAACATATAGGTCTGCATCACCTGAGCCACCCATTGTATTAAATTGAAGATTTGTTGCACCGTCAGGGACTTCCAAAGTAAAGAATAGTTGCTCTTTTTCTGCGCCGCTAATACCCGTACGGGTTACCCCATTGGTTAACACTTCATCGTCAGTCGGTGGTGGTGTAGCACAATCACTACCTGAACTAAGATTTGAATTAACACCTACCGCAGCCAAAGCGGCTTTTACATCATTAGGGTCATAATTTAAATCACACGCAGCATCCATCACACCGTTACCGGCTAAATCCCAGCCTACACCCGCACTCCAATATAGTTGGTTAGCACGTGCCATTACGATAAAGGCTTTTTGCGTATCCCAACCCGGCGTGGTTGCTAAATTATAAAATGCCTTGTTATAAACACCTGAACTATAATGCACGTCCATACCTGAATAATAGTTACTTTGGTTATCTATGGAACGGCCATCTTGGGTAGGGTTATTCATGTAACGCAGTGCACCATTACCTTTAAAAATATCCTTTCCAACTAGCCAATCGTTGCTGCCTTTCATATAAAATTCAGCGGCTTCACCAGCCATATCCGAAAAGGCTTCGTTTAATCCGCCTGGTTTACCATTGTAAATCAAGCCTGAATTTTGCTCAGTAAAGCCATGGCTGACTTCATGTGCAGATACATCTAAACTCACCAATGGATAAAACGTATTTTGCCCATCACCAAAGGTCATTGCGCTGCCATCCCAAAACGCATTTTCATAGTTACTTGAGTAATGAACCCGCATTTGTAACTGAAAACTCAAAGGCGCAGTCCCTAACCAATCGTTATACATATTAAAAATAACGTTACCAAAAAAATGAGCATCGTTTAGCGGTGAATAAGCACCGTTTATTTCTTTGAATGTATTTTCAGGACATGTAAATGAATACGCAGAAGAGCCACTTGTTCCGCCATTTAAATTAATAGTGCGAACATTTGCGTTATTCATGCTACAAGTATTACCTGATTGACTAACATCTAGGCTGTCAAAATCAGTTCCATATAAATACTTGCCTGTTTTTAGATTACCGCCAGGGCCTGTTGCATTGGCATGTTGCAGGTTATCGTAACTAAGCAAGACCTCACCGGTATTAGCATCAATGATCAGGTATGGCCTTGATGGTGACTTGCCATAAGTAACATAAGACACTTCATAAACTAAATGCGCCTTATTTTGATCGTCAACCCAGATAGCAAGTCTGGATTGCTCATTATGTTTTTTTAAGCCTACTGATTTTGCAGCTATACCCGTTTTAGACCCTTTTAAAATCGCATCTTTTTTTGTCAATTTAGCCGATACATCAGATAAATCTTCATCAATATTATAAACAGCTGCACCATGGGCTTTTTTAAGCATCCCATTATTAAATGTTAAGCTGACCGTATCACCAATGACAGGAATGCCCTGATACGTTTGTTGATAGCGGCGGGTTACTTCTCCGTTATTGCTAGTAAATTCTTTTAATACAACTAATTCGTTCCCTACACTCAACCCAATCAACTGATTTGGACTTACTGATAACAAGGAAGCAGAGTTTGATTGCACCATATTATTAATTGTCGGTTGTTGATTTAGGTATTTCTTATTCGCAGCTACTGCATTTGTTGCTTGAACCAAAGTTAAAGCAGCAAAAGTTGCTATTGTGATTTTAGATAAATTCACGTTTACGCTCCGTTAAAGTTTAAGTTTTTAATATATTTGTATTAATCGGCACACCTTGTACCCGATTAAGGATCAGAGTAGGTCACAAACTTAAATAACGAAAATTAAACATTTAATTTACAATTAAAGTATTAGCTCGAAAATTAATCTATTATTTTACAATGATTTAAAAACTACTGTTTTAACTAATGAAGGCCAGAAATAACATTTCGTATACATATATTTACATAAAACAGCCGGCAAAAAGCATTAGATTTTAAAATCACACGCTTTATTGTTAATCACTAATCGACTGCTCAATGAGCATGTAGTTGCAAAGGAAAATACTTTACCTGTTGAGCTTTAAAAGAGGGGTAATCTATTTTAAATGGGTAGGGAGTAGTTTTAAAAACACGCAGTTCATAGCCATGCACCACTATTTGCTATGTTTAAAAAAATTTGCTTTTATTGAGGGCGATTTTAACTTGAGGCAATAACGGTATCGCCAATCACTTGTACTAAGCCCATGTATCTAAATGGGGTTTGTCGTCATCTTCTTCAGCGGTTTTATTGCGCGATTTATTTTCGTCAAACGTCAGCTTATGTTGCTTTTCTACTTCTCTTTTTTTACGCTCTTCTAACTCGACTTTTTTGGCACTGGCACTTTGTTGAACCCCAGCAATATGAAAAGCTCCTTTAGATTCAAGCGTTAAACGCGTAATAGGCCCTAAATAAGGGATCATTATATCCATGCGTGCCTCCATTGAATTGAATGTAATTTAATCACTATAAAACTGTTGATAAATAAAGCAAACCTTTAGTTATTATCGACAGTTATAAGGTATTCTTTAATTTAAGAAAATTTTTCTTGCCATGCTATTGGTTTATGTGTTTTTATAAATGCGAAATTTATTAAACAAGCAACAGCTAAGCGTTAACATAATAACGAATAGCTAAACAGGATAAAAAATGCGCAACACTCTGACAGCAGTACATCACCACCATCATTCATCGGAATAACCTGTCAGGTCTTTCGCTGAGAGGTTGTTCCTAAAAGGAAACCTCTGGCGAATCAACATACCAAGATTCATTTTCGCCCTGAGGTTTCCCTCGGGGTTTTAGTTTTAAAATTAAAGGAAAATGAGTAATGAATAATAGTAATCGTCTTCGTATCGCCATCCAAAAAGGCGGCCGCCTATCTAAAGATTGTCAAGATCTGCTTAAGCAACTGGGTGTAAAACTCAACCTTCGCGAGCAGCGCCTTATAGCACACTCAACCAACATGCCAATTGACGTTTTACGTGTACGCGATGACGATATTCCAGGTTTAGTTATGGACGGTGTATGTGACTTAGGTATTGTTGGCGAAAACGTTTTAGTTGAAGTACAAGCAGAAAGAGAGCGCCAAGGCGTTCCAAGCGAAGTAACTAAATTATCAAAATTAGATTTTGGTTACTGTCGTCTTGCACTTGCATGGCCACAAGAACTAGGTAAGCAAGACAAAAGCTGGTTTGAAGGCAAACGTATTGCAACCACCTACCCTGAAATTTTAAGCCAATATTTAAAACGTGAAGGCATCAACGCCAGCACTGTTATGCTCACAGGCTCTGTTGAAGTGGCGCCGCGTGCTGGTCTTGCTGATGCCATTTGTGATTTGGTCTCAACAGGTGCAACCCTTGAAGCTAATGGCTTAATGCAGGGTGATACAATTTTAGAGTCAAACGCTTGTTTAATTCAAAACACCCAACTGCAAGATGCTGACAAACTCGCGCTTATCAATAAATTGATGCCGCGTTTGCGTGGTGTTAAGCAAGCCAAAGAAAGCAAATACATCATGCTACACGCACCAAAAGACAAGCTGGATGAAATTTGTGAAATCCTGCCTGGTTCTGGTCAACCTACATTACTTGCACTAGCAGGATCTGACGAATATGTAGCATTGCACATGGTAAGTAGCGAAACGTTATTTTGGGAAACCATGGAGCAACTTAAAGCACTCGGCGCGAATTCTATTTTAGTTATGCCAATTGAAAAAATGATGGAGTAACAGCCATGCTTCGTTGGAATGAAGAATCATCACAGGTTCAAGCAGCGGCGCTGATGCGCCCTGCTGTATCAGCGAGTGAAAAAGTAGAAAGTATTTGCCAAACTATTTTGGCAAAAGTAAATGCGCAAGGCGATGCTGCATTACTGGCGTTAGCAAAAGAGTTTGATAACCGAGCTGAGCCGCGTTTACGTGTTCCACTTGATGAAATTAATGCCGCTGAGAAAATGCTAAGCCCTGAGCTTAAGTATGCAATTGATACCGCTTATGCAAATGTAAAATGTTTTCACCAAGCGCAACTGCCTAAAGATATTAAGTTATCGACTCAACCGGGCGTTGAATGTGAACTGAAATATCAAGCCATCGAAGCGGTCGGTATTTATGTCCCTGGGGGCAGTGCCCCATTGCCATCGTCAGTTATAATGCAAGGTGTATTGGCGCAGTTAAGCGGTGCAAAAACCGTGGTACTCACTACCCCAGTACAAGGCGATAAAGCAATAAATCCTGCTATTTTATATGCTGCTAAATTATGTGGTATCACCACTATTATTGAAAGCGGTGGTGCAGGCGCGATTGCTGCAATGGCCTACGGCACTGAATCAGTACCTAAAGTGAATAAAATTTTTGGCCCAGGTAATAGCTTTGTGACTATGGCAAAGCAGTTAGTTGCACAAACAATTCCAGGAATGGCGATTGATATGCCAGCAGGTCCATCTGAAGTATTAGTGATAGCAGATGAACGAGCAAATCCAGAGTTTATTGCGGCCGATTTACTCTCACAAGCAGAGCATGGCGCCGACTCGCAAGTTATTTTATTGTGTAACAGCGAAACTATTATTAAACAAACACAAGACGCGCTTACTCGTCAATTAGCTAACTTAAGCCGAAAAGACACCGCTGAACAAGCGTTGGCCAATTCGTCACTTATTTTAGTGGATTCAATAGCGCAAGCATTTGATGTATCAGCGCAATATGGGCCAGAGCACTTAATTTTACAGCTGGCAGATGCAAGCCCGTACCTTGATGCGGTTAAAAATGCAGGTTCAGTATTTGTTGGCGACTACACACCAGAATCGGCTGGCGATTATGCATCGGGTACTAACCACGTATTACCTACTTACGGTTATAGCGCGACATACTCAAGCTTAAACTTGCTTGATTTTTTCCGCACATACACAGTACAAACTATTAGTAAAAGTGGCTTAACAGAGCTTTCAAAAGCTATTTTACCACTGGCAGACGCAGAAGGCCTTGATGCCCACGCTAATGCGGTTTCAATTCGTTTAGAGGCAATAAACAATGAGCAATGAGAGCGCCCAAGCAACCAGCTTATTACCCGAGAATATTAAAGCGCTTGCTGCTTACAGCTCGGCTAAAAGTGAAAAGTTAACAGGCACAACGTGGCTCAATGCCAACGAAAGCCCATATGCTAAAAACCTTGAGTTGAGTATTGAAGATTTAAATCGCTACCCCGACCCTCAGCCACAATTGGTTATTGATCGCTATGCAGCTTATACCGAGCTTAAAAGCGACAATGTCCTTATGACGCGAGGTGCAGATGAAGGCATTGAGCTTTTAGTACGCACGTATTGCCAGCCAGCTAAGGACAGTATTGCGCTGTTTTTGCCTACCTACGGTATGTATAAAGTCACTGCTGATACGCACAATGTGGCTATTAACGCGCTTACTCAAGAGTTATTATTAACAGCCAATGTTGATGATATTGTCACTGCGGTCGGTAGCTCAAAACTGGTGTTTATTTGTAATCCAAATAACCCAACAGGTAGTTTAACGCCGCTAGATAAAGTAAAAGCCATTGCCACTGCGCTTGCAGGTAAAGCATTGGTGATTGTTGATGAAGCCTATATTGAGTTTTGCCCAGAGCAAAGTGCAACACAACTTATAAACGAGTTTAGTAATATTGTAGTGCTACGTACACTGTCAAAAGCGTTTGCGTTGGCAGGCCTGCGAACCGGGTTTACCCTCGCTCAAGCCAGTGTACTTGCGCCCATTCGTAAAGTCATTGCACCGTATCCGGTATCGAGCGTGGTAGCGAGTATTGCAGCGCAAGCCATTGCCCCTGATGCCATTACCTCTATGCGTCGCCAAGTGAGCATTTTAAACAGCTTAAAATTAAAGCTAATAGAGTGGTTAAACGCCTCCCCTGCTGTATTAAAAATTCTCACTGGTGAAGGCAACTTTGTTACCTTAAAATTGGCCGATAAAAACAGCTTTAAAGTTGCCCTTGAACAAGGCTTAGTCATGCGAGCATTTACCTTATACGGTGAAGACGACTGGCTACGCATTTCAATTGGTAGCGAACAAGAATTAGAACAAGTAAAAATTTGGCTCGATGGTTTAACCACCCCAACAGCCCTATCACAACAGGAAGTATCATGAGTAATCCCTATTTATTTATAGACCGTGACGGCACCATTATTGAAGAGCCAATCACCGACAAACAGGTAGATAGCCTTGAAAAGTTGGCTTTTTTACCTGGTGTTATTCCGGCATTATTGCAACTGCAAGCAGCAGGCTATCGCTTAGTGATGGTATCTAATCAAGATGGTTTAGGCACTGACAGTTTCCCTACTGCGGATTTTGACATAGCCCAAGACAAAATGATGGACATACTCAACAGCCAAGGGATTAACTTTGAAGATGTACTCATTTGCCCACACTTTGATGAACAAAACTGCGATTGCCGTAAGCCAAAAACAGGCTTACTGACCGAGCTTATGCGCTCTGGCAACGTAGATTTAGCGCGCTCTTTTGTAATTGGCGACCGCCAAACAGATATTGGTCTTGCGCAAAACTTATGTTGTGAAGGTATTTTATACGATGGTAGCTGGCCTGCTATTGTTACTAAGCTTACAACGGCAAACCGTGAAGGCCGTGTTACACGCAATACCAAAGAAACACAAATTGATGTAGCGGTTAATCTTGATCAAACTAAAAACGGTAGCATAGACACCGGCCTTGGCTTTTTTGATCACATGCTGGATCAAATACGCACCCACGCAAACATTGGCTTAAACATTAAAGCCAAAGGCGATTTACACATAGACGAGCATCACCTTGTTGAAGACATTGGTATTGCCTTAGGGGTTGCTCTTAAACAAGCACTTGGCACAAAATCTCAAATTGCGCGTTATGGTTTTGCATTGCCTATGGATGAATGTAAAGCCGAAGCTCAAATTGACTTATCTGGACGTGCTTCATTTGTGTTAAACGCAAACTTTAGCCGCGAAAAAGCCGGTGATTTAGACGTACAAATGGTAGAGCATTTTTTCAAAAGCTTAAGTGATAACGCTGCAATTAGCCTTATTTTGTCGGTAAGTGACGGTAACTGTCATCACCAAGTAGAGGGCTTGTTTAAAGCATTTTCTCGTGCTCTGCGTATGGCAATTGCACAAGATACTAGTCAACAAACAGCCAGCTCTAAGGGGTGTTTATGATAGCGATAATTAATACCGGTTGTGCCAATATCAACTCGGTACGCTTTGCATTTGAGCGTTTAGGTAAAACCCCTACCGTTATTACCTCGCCAGAACAATTAGCAGGCTATGAGCGCGCTATTTTGCCTGGTGTTGGCCATGCATCTGTGGCTATGAAGCGCCTAGTCGATAATGGTTGGCAGCAAGCCATTAACGAATATCAGCGCCCGCTAATGGGAATTTGCCTGGGGATGCAACTGCTGTGCGAAAGCACCGAAGAAGGTAACGTGCAATGCTTAGGTAAAATACCCGGCCAAGTAAAAGCACTGGATGTAGGTAGTTTAACGTCACCGCATATGGGGTGGAATAACTTATCTATACAACAAGCGCACCCACTAACCAAAGGGCTGCATAAAGACGATCAGGTTTATTATGTGCACAGCTTTGCGCATACCGTTAACGATGCCACTTTAGTCAGTAGTGAATACGGGCAAACTTTTTCAGCCATTGTTGCTAAAGATAATTATGCCGGTATGCAATTTCACCCAGAGCGAAGTGCTAAAGTAGGCACTCGTTTATTACAAAACTTTCTAGATTGGCAGTTATAAGCGACTGTTAATAAATAATAAAAGAGATACACAGTGATTATTCCAGCATTAGACGTATTACAAAATCAAATTGTACGTTTGTATCAAGGTAAATATGATACCGCACAGTTTTACCCCTTTGAACTTGGCGCTCGCCTGAAAGAATACGCTGACAGCGGCGCGGGTAAACTGCACCTTGTTGATTTAGAAGGGGCACGCGATCCCAGTAAAAAACAATGGCAACATATTCAAGCAGCCACAAAAGCACTGAATGTGCCCTATCAAGTGGGTGGGGGTATTCGTTCAGAGCAAGATGTGAGCGATTGGTTAAAAGCCGGTGCAAACCAAGTGGTTATTGGTTCAATGGCAGTTGAAAAGCGTGAACAGGTTAAAGCTTGGATTGAGCAATTTGGCGCTGAGCACTTTGTAATTGCCCTTGATGTTAATAAAACAGAGTCCGGCTGGGCGCCAGCAACCCATGGTTGGTTAAATGAATCTGAGTTTGGGCTATTTGAACTTATTGATTTTTATGTAGAGCTGGGCATTATTGATTTTTTATGCACGGACATCAGTAAGGACGGCACCATGACCGGCCCCTCTTTTGCGCTTTATGAAGATTTAATTAATCATAATGCAGATATTAAAGTACAAGCGTCGGGTGGTGTGAGTTCATTAGATGATATTAAAAAGCTAAATGAACTTGGTGTTGGCGGCGTAATTTTAGGCAAGTCTTTATTAGATGGTGCTTTTAGCGTAGAAGACGCGCTTAAATTAAGCTAAAAATATAGCTCTAAAAAAGGCACAGGTGCGAGCGCATCTGTGCCTTTTTTGTATAAAACTATTAGTTTATTTATGCTTACCAGGTAACATAGAGCCTAATACGCCATCTTGCTTTATTAAACCATGATAAAGCGCGGCACTAACATGCATAAAGATAAACAATAAAAATGCATAAGCAATTAAACCATGTGCTTCACGGAAAAAAGCATACGTTTCAATATCTTTACTAACTAAGCTGGGCAAAGTAAATAAACCAAAAAAGCTCACATGACGGCCATCAGCGCTTTGCATTAACCAACCAGAAATCGGCATTAAAATCATAGATGCATATAAACCCACTTGGGTTAAATGCGCGGCTAGTGCTTGAGCCTTAGGCACACTCGGTGGTAATGCAGGACTGGTGGTGACGACTTTATTGATTAATCTAATAGCAACTAACACTAACGCTAAAATACCAAATGACTTATGCAGCGCAATGGCCTCTACTTGCCAAACCGCTAAACTTTGTACCATCGACAAACCAAGAAATAACATAGAAAGTATGATTAACGCCATCGCCCAGTGAATAAGCATACTCGACGCTGAGTATTTATTAATTGTTTTCATTCGATATTTCCTGTTATTAATTATTTAAAAGTACTTCTTTAGCACGACGACGAAATGACTCAGCATAAGCCGCGCCACGGGCACGTAATATAGGATCGGCGCTTGGCTCTATCCCTGTAGGAAGTACCAAGGGATCAAAGTTCATATCAGCACACACGCCTCCTTCTTGCGCCTGAAGCCTTGAGATAACTAACGTACCGGCATTTATGGTTTTACGTGATTGAGGCCATAAAACAGTTGGGTTATTTTCATCATCCTCTTCGGTTGCAAAGCTAAACAGCATGTCGAATTTAACGGGGGCTTGAGCAACTTGATCTTTAAGTTGTAGCTGCAATGCATCGGCTGAATCATTATTAAGTGGTTGAATGTTTTCATCACTTAATTGTGGTTTAGCTATCCAACGTACGGCGTGCTTTTTATTATTTTCATCAACCAAATAAAAGGCATTAATACTGTGGTATTGCTCAGTGGCAAAACTGCTGGTTGGTTTATAACTTGCTTTCCAGTTATTAAATGCGGCACTTTCAGGGTGTGCGGCAAAAAAGGCTTTAATTTTTTCAGGACTGCGTTTTTTAGTTACCGGATCAGGGGATAGCGCTTGTAACTGTTTAAAGAACGCATCTGGCGTCGCTACAGCCATAACTGGAGGCGTGTTCATTGCTACGCGCCATTCTTGGTTATCATCGGTAGTTATAGAAAACGCTAAACTGCGCACCGGTGCTTTTAAATCAGGCGCGGTTGGGTTATTGCCCGCAATAGAAAAACGGCCAACAAAAGGAGTGGCCCCTAAATCAAATACCTTTGCTTGCGAATATTTAGCAAGCTCACCGGTAGACTCAAACGACCCCGCTAAACAAATACCTTTTGCATGGGCTCGACGAAAACCCGCATGGGCTTGATCACCTTGTTGTAAATTAACAAAACGCTGCGCAGTAACCGCATCGCTGTTAAAAGCGCCGGTAAAATATAAAATCGTCAGTGCAAATAAAGTGATTATTGCAATTAAGGTGATTTTTTTACTCATGGTAGGATTAGACCTCGTATGATTATTTTCATGATGATTATGTTTGGAATTTTTCATAGTTTTAATTACGTCTTTAAATTAATGGCTAACCATTACTGAGATATGCTTTAGATCGGATAGCTTTTATTTAGTTATACCGACACGACACTCACAAGACCGACCCCAAGCAATTAATATTTCAATTTAATTAATAAAAACCGCACTTTAAGTATTTTAAATTCCAAAAATATAATCTTTATGAGCTGCGCTTTAAAAAAGCCGATTGTTAATTATACTAATGTTGATACAAAGCAAGCATTAGGGTACTGATTTATTACGTTCTACAAAATCACACAAATTAAAACAAAACCGTACAGCAATAATAAACTGTTGAAATTAAAATATTATTTATTACTCACTCGTTATCTACTGCTTTTTTCAAGTAGTAAGTAGTTATAGCTTAATAAACAGCAGTACAGGTAAATTCGAAAATAAACACATTTACGCATTTTATAATTTTGAACCACACAAAAATGCCAACGATTAACACCGCACTTTTTATTTAAGGTAAGCAAGATGATCAATAAACCATGTTTTACTAAATTTAATTTTATTAGTATTGCGCTACTGTTGTTAGCCGGTTGTTCAGATAGCGAAGTCAGCACTCAAAAGCAAAACAAGCCACGCCCTGTTAAGTTAATAACCATTGATGATGGCTCTCAATCAAAAACACTCACCTATCCTGCCACTATAGATACAATAAACAGCTCAAAACTGGCCTTTCAGGTCAGTGGTAAACTTGAAAAGCTCAACGTTATTGCTGCGCAAAACGTAAAAAAAGGAGACGTAATAGCCGCATTAGAGCAACGAAACTTTGTTAATGAGGTTAAGTCGAGCAAAATACAGTTTGAAACGGCCAACAATGATTATCAACGTGGTTTAAAGCTTGCAAAAGACGGTGTTATTTCACAGCGAGATATAGAGCAACTAAAATCTAAAAAAGAAGTGGCCGAATCACAATATGACTCAGCGCAAAAGGCATTATCTGACAGTAAAATCATAGCGCCTTACGATGCCATTGTTGCAGAAGTTCCAGTAAAGCAGCTTGAAAACATCAGTGCTGGGCAACATGTAGTTACCCTATTTGGTAAAGGTGAAATGGAAGCGGTTGTAAATATTCCCGCGTCTATTGTGGCCACGGTAGATTCTAAACAAAACAATGTAGCGACTGTTATTTTACAAGATGTATCGGCTGCGCCTATCCCTGCCACATTTAGACGTGCGAATTTAGAAGCCGACTCAGCCAGTCAAACCTATGAAGTACGCTTTTCGTTTGCTGTACCCAATAACCTTAATATATTACCTGGCATGAATGCCAGCCTAAAAATAGAACGTCAAACAAGTTCAAACGCAACACGACTGGCTGTCCCTACCTTTGCTATTTTTGAAGAAAACGGCCAGCATTTCGTATGGACTGTTGACCAACAAACAATGCAAGTATCAAAAACACTCGTTGCTATTGAGCAAGGTATTGGCGAACAACTGATTATTACTGAGGGCTTAAAAGCAGGTGATGTGATTGTAGGTGCAGGTGCAAACTATGTGACTGAGGGTATGAAAGTACGTCCTTGGACTAAAGCATAGGAGCGCAGTCATGGATTTAGCAAAGTGGACAATAAATAATAAATTAATTAGCACTATACTCATCATTTTAACGCTTGGCTTTGGTTTTTCGTCATACAAAAACATGGCTCGGTTTGAAGATCCCGAATTTATAATTCGCACCGCGCAAGTATTTGTTTCTTATTCAGGCGCGAGCCCGCTTGAGGTTGCTAAAGAAGTGACCGAGCCGCTTGAGCGTGCCATTCAAGAGTTACAAGAAGTCGATACTATATCGTCGACCTCATCAACGGGCTTATCTGAAATTAAAGTAGAAATTAAATCAGAATTTTCGCCAACCAAATCTGAGCTACAAGTTATTTGGACTAAACTCAGAAACAAAATTAACGATACTCGCCCAACACTTCCTCCTGGTACAGGGACCCCCAAAGTGTTTGATGATTATGGCGATGTATATGGCTTAAGTTATTTAATTACTGCCGAAGGTTACTCCCCCGATGAACTGCATGCCTATGCTAAAACGCTACAAAGTGACATTTTACAAGTAGACGGTGTAGCGAAAGTTGCCATGACGGGCGTACAACAAGAGGGAATATTTGTAGAAATTGCTCGAGAAGAGTTAGCCTCTTTAGGTGTATCTATCAATAACATTTACGGTATTTTGGATGAACAAAACGCCGTATTGAGTGCAGGTAATACCCAAATTGGCGATCAACGTATTTTTATTGATCCCACCGGCGAATTAAACTCCGTTGATACCATTAAAAACCTACTGGTAAGTGCCAGCGCTAAAGGTAAAACAATTTACCTAAAAGATATTGCCAATGTATACCGCGGTTTTCAAAGCCCAGCAACCAAGTTAGTGCGCTACAACTCTAAGCCTGCCATATCCCTGGGGGTTGCCAGTGTATTAGGCGCTAATGTGGTAAAAGTGTTTGACCGCGTTGATGATAAAGTAAAGCAAACTGAAAACCTCAGACCGCTTGGCATCAGCGTGCATGAGTTTTACCACCAAGGAAAAGTGGTACAAGACTCAGTCGATAACTTTGTGGTTAATGTATTAGTCGCGCTGGTGATTGTCATGGTCACGCTACTGCTATTTATGGGGTTGCGCTCTGGGATTATTATTGGCGCCGTATTACTGCTAACTATTTTTGCGACACTTGCTACCATGGACTTTAGCGGTATACCCATGCACCGTATTTCCTTAGGTGCGCTTATTATTGCCCTCGGTATGATGGTTGATAATGCGATTGTGGTGACAGAAGGAATTTTGGTAGGCACACAACAAGGGCGTAAAAAGTTAGACATTGCCAGTGAAGTTGTAAAACAAACTAAATGGCCACTACTTGGCGGTACATTAGTCGGCATTGTTGCCTTTGCACCTATTGGCCTCGCACCGGGCGATACCGCTGAATTTACCGGCCATTTATTTTGGGTTATTTTAATCTCTTTGTTATACAGCTGGTTATTTGCCATTACCCTAACTCCCCTGTTTTGTTATTGCTTGTTTAAAGAACAAGATGGCGATACCTCCGGTTCAGCAAAACCTAATAAGCTCATGGCACTGTATCAATCGGTTGTAGTGTCAGCACTTCATCATCGCTGGTTAACGGTTACTGTTGTGGTTGCCATGTTTAGTGTGTCTATGTGGGGTTTTCAATTTGTAAAATCAGGGTTTTTCCCAGCTTCCACCACGCCGCAAATGGTGGTTGATTTTTGGTTACCACAAGGCACCGATATTGAAAAAACCAAAAAAGACATGCTCAAACTGGAAGCGTTTGTAAAACAACAAAACGGCGTTGAAGGCATACAAACGCTTATTGGCGGTGGCGGATTACGTTACATGCTTATTTATGGCAGCGAATCACCCAACAGTTCTTACGGGCAAATTTTAGCTAAAGTCGATGACTATAAAAAACTAGATCAACTCTTACCTAGGGTACAAAACTACATCGATAATAACTTTGTGGATGCGCAAGGCAAAGTATGGCGCTTTGTAATGGGCCCAGGTGGTGGCTCTAAAATAGAAGCCACATTTAAAGGCCCCGATCCGAGTGTATTAAGAGAGCTGGCAGCAAAAGCAAAAGCCATATTAATTGATGATGGCGGTGCGTTATCAATTAAAGACACCTGGCGACAACGCATTAGTGTTATTGAACCACAGTACTCAGCCATTAATGCACAGCGCGCAGGTGTAACGCGCAAAGCTGTTGCTGAAGCACTGCAACAAAACTTTTCAGGGCAAGTGGTTGGGCAGTATCGTGAAGGCGAAGAGCTCATTCCTATTATCGTCAGAGCGCCACAAAAAGAACGCGTAGACATAAACGACATTGGTAACATTCAAGTGCAAAGCAATATCACCGGTGAAACACTGCCTCTTGCTCAAGTCACCAATGGCTTTAAAACCGTATGGCGCGACGGCATATTAAAACGTGAAGACCGTGAATGGACCATAAAAGCCCAAGCCGATCCACTGCCAGGGGAGCTTGCTTCTGAGTTATTTAATAGAGTAAAACCAAAAATAGAAGCCATTGAACTACCACAAGGCTACCGCCTAGAATGGGATGGCGAATATGGTCAATCGAAAGAGTCTAACGAAATGCTGGCCTCAACTATTCCACTGGGTTTTTTAGCCATGGTACTCATTGTTATTGTGTTATTTAACGCATTAAAACAACCTATTATTATTTGGCTTGTGGTGCCATTAGCCTTAATTGGTGTTGTTTTTGGGCTGGTTACTACACAAATCCCATTAGAGTTTATGGGTATATTAGGATTACTGTCGCTCTCTGGTTTATTGATTAAAAATGCCATTGTATTAGTGGATCAGATGGATATGGAAATACGCCAAGGAAAACCACGCTATGAGGCCATTATCGATTCGGCAAATAGTCGGGTAAGACCAGTAATGATGGGCACACTCACCACTGTACTAGGGGTTATTCCACTGTATTTTGATGCGTTTTTCCAATCGATGTCAGTGGTACTGGTGTTTGGGTTACTGTTTGCCACCCTACTGACTTTAATTGTGATCCCCGTACTCTACGCGATATTTATGAACGTAAAAACAGATGAACATATACATAGTTAATTGTTGATCACACTGAATCTTGGTCAAATGTTATGAACACTTTGATCAAGATTCACCCTACTTTAGTCAAAAATTACAGAATAAACGCACAACCATAATGGCAATAAACGCACTTTCTAATTATTATATTAATATCAAACAGCAGTATTTTTAAATTAACGATAACAATTCTACTGTCCGCCCTATATTAAATTTAGTCGCTTTTGTTATTCAATAATAATTGGCTCGGAAACTTTATATGCCATTACAACGCTTACTTATTCTATTTATATCACTGGCGTTAAGTGAAGCCATTATTATGATGTTATTGGCATCATTTGTTACGAAATATACAGGCATCTGGTTTTCTGTAATATTAGATGCCAGCCTTATCTCATTCATTGCTATTATTACTATTCACTACTTATTTAATGATAGTGACTTTGTAAAAAACCAACAATCGAGAACCGAATTCCTAACATTTAAAATAGCTATGATCGTTTTTACGATTGAGGCTTTAGTTATGTTTGCCTTTAATTTTGACGAATTTGTTTTACAGCAATGGCAAGTCATAGCAATTGATAGCTTAATACTCAGTAGTCTGAGTGTGCCTATAATTTACTTTTCCATTATTAAACCTGCCTTCTTGCCCTTACAAGAGCAAAATTCGCAAAAGCTAAACACAACCATATTTACTAGCCTACTGACCTATTTTTGCTCTGCAATTATTTTATATATTGCCTTGTATATGTTTTACGAAAACCAAATACAAACGCGTATAGGTTCTGTTATTCAAAAAGAGAAAAATGAGTTAAAACAAGCTAAATATTCGTTTTTACAACAACTTAATCATGCATCTCGTGATCTGTTAATTCTTAAAAATAATCACCACTTTAAGGAACAGCGTTTTTTTAGTAATGAAAACAAAACACTATTAGAACAGGACTATTTTAATTTTATCACCATAAAAAATTATTACACCCAAATAAGAATTCTTAGCTTAAAAGGCCAAGAGTTAATAAGGGTGCAAAGAGAAAATAACAGTACCGTTATCGTACCTCCAGACAAGCTTCAAGATAAAAGCGATCGATACTACTATAAACGCGGGATAAAGCTCAGCCCTGATGATATTTTTATATCTCCATTAGATTTAAATATTGAAAATGGTCAAATTGAAAGGCCATTAAAACCAATGATCCGTTTAGGCTCAGTGCTAGTTGACAAAAACAATGAAAAGATTGGCTTACTTATAATAAATCTCGGAGGTGTGCATTTACTTAGTCAATTAGAAAATATTTCTAAAAGCTCACTAGGTGACATTATGCTCTTTAATGAAGAAAGTTACTGGTTATTTGGTGATGTACAAAAACAATGGGCTTTTATGTTTGCCAATAAACCCCAGCAACGTTTTCAAGATATCCATCCAGATATATGGCAAGCGATGGAAACTAAAACAAATGGGATCATTGAAAAGGATAACAACATTTATATTTTTGAACACATGACCTTACTAGATCAAGTACCAACACTTGATAATCCGAGAAATAGCAACGGGAAATGGCCCAAATGGAAGTTAGTAAATAAGGTCCCTCTATCACTGATTGAAAACGAATTTAGTAGTTTAAAAAAATTGATTGTTTTGCTCTATCTAGGTGTAATGTTATTAATGATATTTGTTATTTACACCTTTGCTAATCACACTATCGCCAGACGAGAATACGAGGCCAAAGTAGAAAGTTATGCGTTTGTAGATAGCTTAACAGGACTTTATAACCGTAGGATATTTTTAGATAAGCTTGATAAAGAACTAAATAAAGCCCAGTTCAATGAGTCACCATTAGTCCTCATGTATTTAGATTTAGATTACTTCAAGCCAATAAATGATGAGTTAGGCCATGGTGCAGGCGATGAAGCACTTAAAGAAGTTGCAACGCGCATAAAAAGCTGTTTACGTAAGCACGATATTATTGCTCGAATAGGTGGAGATGAATTTGCAGCAATTTTGCCACAGTTAAATGATAAAGACGTGATCTCTGAGATAGCACAAAGAATCATTACAAATATTAGCAAACCATTTATTTTATTTGACCAAAAACGCACGCTCGGAATAAGTATAGGAATTACCATCACAAACGGACAAGCTCATACTAGCTTAGAAGTAAAAACACACGCAGACCAAGCACTTTACGAGGCTAAAAATTCCGGTCGAAACTGCTATCGGTTTTCTAAAGAAACACGCTAATTTTTAGTATTTTATGAATTTAGTATACGGTTTCAAGATTGCGCGTTTTTCCGGAATGAATTATCACTTTTAGTTCTAGCTTTTACCATTAACATAGCGCAAGTTTTATTATATAGTGGAGCCAAGAATTCATTGCATAGTAATGCATTTAGATTCATTCATTAAATTAACTATTCATTTTTATTAAAAATATAACATATCAAGTGCAGTCTATGTGTTTTCTAATGAGTTATACCAATAACAAACGTAATAATAACCATATTACAATCCAGAATTTTAAAAACGAGGTAAGCGCATGTTATCAAAACGCATAATTCCTTGTTTAGACGTAAAAGACGGCCAAGTCGTTAAAGGCGTTAAATTTAAGGGCCATGAGGTAGTCGGCGATGTTTTAACACTTGCTAAAGCGTACAGTGAAGCCGGTGCCGACGAACTGGTATTTTACGAGATCAGTGCAAGCGTTGAAAAACGATTACTCGATGTAAATTGGGTAGAAAATATTGCCCGCCATATCGATATTCCATTTTGTGTAGCGGGTGGCATTAAGTCGGTAGCCGATGCAGCGCGCGTGCTTGAACGCGGCGCTGACAAAATCAGCATTAACAGCCCTGCCATTGCCCGTCCTGAGCTTATAAAAGAGTTACACGATGAGTTTGGCAAGCAGTGTGTGGTTGTCGGTATTGATAGCTTTTACGATGAAACAACCGGTGAATACTTAGTGTATCAGCTTACAGGCGATCCTAATGCCTCAAGCCGTACTCGTTATAAAACCCAAGAGTGGGTTCAGCGGGTACAAGACTTAGGCGCTGGCGAAATTGTTTTAAACTGTATGAACCAAGATGGCGTTCGTAATGGTTACGACAATGAGCAGCTGAGTAAAATACGCGAGCTATGCGACATTCCTTTAATCGCCTCAGGGGGCGCAGGCACAATGCAAGATTTTGTTGATGTATTTAAACAAAGCAAAGTAGATGGTGCACTCGCAGCCAGCGTTTTTCATAAAAACGTGATTAACATTGGCGAACTAAAACAATTTTTAATAGATAACCAAGTGGCAGCCAGATTATGCTAGTAACGCAAGAAAACCTAACTCAAGTTGATTTCGCAAAAAGCGAGATGATCCCTGCGATTGTTCAAGATGCACGCTCTGGCGTTATTTTAATGCAAGGTTTTATGAATAGCGAAGCGCTTGCTGTCACGCTTGAAAGTAATAAGGTTACTTTTTATTCGCGTTCTAAATCGCGTTTATGGACCAAAGGCGAGTCATCAGAAAACTACTTAAACGTGGTCTCTGTGCATACAGATTGCGACTACGATTCAATTTTAGTATTGGCAAACCCAGAAGGGCCAACGTGCCATTTAGGCACGCAAAGCTGTTTTGGCGATGCTGCAAAACCAAGCTTAAGCTTTTTAGCGCAACTTGAAGATGTGATTGTTGCACGTAAAAACGACGATCCAGCTAAAAGCTACACCGCGTCCTTATTTGCTGAAGACTTAAGCCGCAGCTGCCAAAAAGTAGGTGAAGAAGGCGTTGAAGTGGCGCTTGCGGCAATGAAACACGACAACAATGAGCTTACTAACGAATCGGCTGACTTGTTGTATCACTTAATTGTGTTACTACAGCGTCAAGGCTTAGAGCTCACCGATGCAGTTGCTTGCCTACAAGGGCGTCATAAGTAAAACCGCCTGTTACTGTGTGCGCCATTTTGTGGCGCACTCAGTATGTTAAAACCATAAATTCACTTTAAATTACACCTTGCGAATAGCATTTACTTCCTCCCTTAGGTATTCTTTAACTAGGGTCTGTTGACCTTTGCGGATTAAAATTTGTTCAAACTAGGGGCGGTTTAATCGCGGCGCGAGGTTTGCAACCTAGTGGGCTAAGTCAAAACCGAGCAACAAAGAGTAAATCGCCCCTAGGCAGAACCCGAAGGGCAGCGCCTGTTTGGCATTGATGCTGCGTTATCACCTATTTATGGGGAATAACCACACTACATAGGCTCTGCCTTGCCTAAATACCAAACAGACTGCTGCAAATTCAACCTTGAAAGGTCAATAGACCCTAATGTTCAAGGAATAGCTATTACAAAAGGATAGCGCATTATGAAAACCTATATATCGCTGGTATTAACTGGCCTAATTTTATCTGGCTGTAGCAGTTTAACCACTGAATAAAAAGCTAAACTAGATAACCTAACTCCCTGCGAAAAAATGGATGGGCTGATTACCGCCTATGACAATCGCTTTGCAGCGTTAAAAGACACCAAAGTAAAAACACCTTATTTAGATGTGTGGAGCGCAAAGTACAACGTATTTGGCAATAACTGCCAAGTAACCAGCTTTAACAATCAAACCGTGACCTATCGCTGTCAAGAAAACTACAAAGACCAACAACAAGCCGTTGCCATGCATCAACAAGCCGTTGAGCTCACTCGCCAATGTCTAACAAAAAATAGCAACTGGTTAGAAACACAAAAAGAGTCGGAAACCTCTCTGCGCACCACCTTTGTACTTGATGATAAATCGCCGGTTATTTCTGTTTATACCAGCAAAACCTTATCAAAAATTAAAACCTGGTCTACCTCGTTAGAAGTAGGAAAGCCCGTCGCCACTAAATAATTACGAGATAATGTATGCGCCTAACACCCAGTAAACAATCCACTCATTTAAAAACAGACTGTATCGGTGAATGTTATAGAATGAATGGCTACTGTACTGGGTGCGGGCGCACAAGTGACGAAATATTCGACTGGATTATTTTAACCGATGAGCAAAAGCAAGCTATATTGGCCTCCCCTCGTGAAGATGCCAAAAAAGACTAGCTTAAATTTATAACCATTAAGGCGCATTACGTTGTGATGGGTCACGTTTAAAGTCTTTACTTAATCGCTTAGGGTCTAACGCTTCACGTTGTTTGCTAGCACCTTCTGCCCACCAAATTAATTGATTAAACGTGCGCGAAAAATAGCTATCCCACGATATTTGCTCTGCCGCATTATTTGCGTCACCACTTTCAATAAACACGTCTTGCGCTTTTGGTACATGGATCATTGCTGATACCGGCAAACAGCCCAGTTCACTTAAAAAGCTGCGCATACCAACAGCAGCGCGCACGCCGCCCCACTGCCCTGCAGAATAGGTCACAATTGCGCTGGGTTTATAGCCAAATAAAGAACTACCAAAGTGGTTTAGCAAATTAGCGAGTGCCGGACTCATCGAATGATTATATTCAGGGCTCACCATAACAAAGCCATCGCTGGCTTTAATTTTTGCTGCTAAATCATCAAGTTGTTTAGGTACCTCAGCCTGCGTATAGGCAAAGTGCGGTTTAAACACAGGGTCTAAATCATAATCGAGCGGATCAATAAGCTCTATTTCGTGTTCAGAGTAGTGCTCAAGCAAACAACGCTCACATGCTTTTGCTACTCTCTCCCCTAAACGCGCAGGCTTAGGTGGGGTACTTTTTCTAACCGAACCGAGAAAAATTAATAGCTTCATGTAACTGCACTCCTTTTTGATTACAAAAATAAATACCTCAAAAAAGTTTGAGGTATTTACTGTACAATTTAGGCCTTATCAAGCGCTTGGCTTACATCGGCAATAATATCGTCAATGTTTTCAATACCCACCGATAAACGAATTAAATCGCGGCTAACGCCCGCATTGGCCAGTTCTTCATCATTTAATTGGCGGTGCGTGGTAGATGCAGGATGACACGCCAGCGATTTAGCATCGCCAATATTAACTAAACGTAAAATCATATTAAGGGCATCAATAAACCGCGTACCAGCCTCTAAGCCACCGGCAATACCAAAACTTAAAATACCTGACGCCTTACCGTTGGTAATTTTTTGGCTCATTTCGTTATATGGGCTTGATTTTAATCTCGCGTAATTAACCCAAAGCACCTTTGGATGGCTCTCTAAATATTCAGCAATTTTTTCCGCGTTTTCGCAGTGGCGATCCATTCTTAGCCCTAACGTTTCAAGGCCAATTAAAATATCAGAGGCGTTTTTAGGCGCAAGCGCCGCACCGGTATTTCTAAGGGGTACAACACGGCAACGACCTATAAACGCCGCCTCAGCAAACGCATCGGTATACACTACATTATGGTACGACGGATCAGGCTCATTCATCATAGCAAAACGGGTGGCATTGGCTTTCCAGTCAAACTTGCCCGAATCAACAATCATGCCGCCAATAGCGGTTCCATGGCCGTTAATGTATTTAGTGAGTGAGTGCACCACAATGTCGGCACCTAACTCAAATGGACGACAAAGATACGGTGTAGCCACGGTGTTATCTACAATTAAAGGCACCCCTTTGCTGTGGGCAATTTTCGCAAGGCGAGCAATATCGACAATATTCCCAGCTGGGTTACCAATTGATTCGCAAAAAACCGCACGGGTGTTTTTATCAATGGCGTTTTCAAAGCCGTCAAAATCATCGGCTTTAATCATTCGCGCTTCTATACCTTGGCGCGGCAAGCTGTGAGCAAATAAGTTATAAGTACCGCCATACACTTGACTGGTGCTTACAATATTAGTACCCACTTCACATAAACATTGAATCGCATAGGTAATCGCCGCCATACCCGAAGCCACCGCCAGCGCACCAATGCCGCCTTCCATCGCCGCAATACGCTGCTCAAGCACCGCATTGGTCGGGTTCATAATGCGAGTATAAATATTACCCGACACTTTTAAATCAAATAAATCAGCACCATGCTGCGTATTATCAAAGGTGTACGAAGAGGTGTTATAAATCGGCACAGCCGCCGACTTAGTCGTGGCTTCAGATTCATAACCATGGTGCAACGCTAAAGACTCAAGTTTCATAATTTATTCCTTCAATATAGTTACATCTAACGTAGCATTTAATGGTTACAAAGTGCACATGAAATATACTAAAGAATATTGAAAGAAATTGATTGAATGTTATATCTAGCTAAGTGTTCAAACTACCGTTTGCTCATATATTCAATAAAATGAGCCAAGCGCGCATATTACTCCTCTAAGCGTTGCTTAAATACAATAGAAAACTTAGTGATAGTAATATGTTAGGTAATTTGTTAAAACTATATAAAATAGAAAAGTGAGCGCAGCGCTGGTATAAATATGCGCGGTGAGCGCACTATTAAATTGTTAGCCTTTTAGGAGTTCAATTGAACCAAAAAGTAATCTCAATATCATTAGTCTTATTAGCGATTATTGTATTTATTTCATTATCTTTGTCTTTTATGGCGGTACTAGGGCTTATTAGTTGTCTACCTTTCATTGATCAAAATAATCTAACTTTATTACCTGGAATATCTATTGGTTGTGGAGGAATGATTGCTATTTTAGCTTTCGTAAGAGATAGGCACCATCAAAAAAATGATCGTCTAAGAAAGAGCGATGAAATTTATCTTAATATCGCTAGAGAATCTTTCAATGAAGTCTACGACTTATTAAAAGATAAAAATAATGATCGAATTATTTGGGTTAGAGCTTCGCGATTATTGTTACAAGCAATAGCTTTAAAAAATAAAATTGAGACTAATGACATCATTCAAGCTTTCGAGGTCTCAGAAGAGCGACTTAGAACGGAGCTTTATCGTACCTTTTCTATAACCGTAGACGGTGATAAAAATAAACAAGCATTGCCTCCTCAATTCTTTTATGGAATCGATGATTGGGAAACAGAAAAAAATCTTGATGAGGCTGCTATCAAAGGTGGCAGTAAAACTGTATGTGTATCTGTAAATATTCATGAAAACATACCTAGCCCTTCATCTGGTGGTTTAGCTAACAAATCTGTCATTGCCATTTTTGATTTTTTAGAGTTTCCTTTAAGTTACGATGATCCATTAAAGAAAGTAAATGATTGGAACGACGACTGGGCGGATAGTCACGGTATAAACCAAGGAGCAAAACGCTATATTGCACATAAAAAGAGTAATTCTGTAATTGGTGGTAAGCTGTATAAAAAAGGCTAATAAGTCGTTTAAAAGGACAAAAAACAGTTGGCTTTTGCTCCTTCGTCGCTAATTTTAGCCAACAATTTTTGCCTCTTAACGAGGCGTTAAAAGTACAAGGAAATTTATGAGTCTATGCCCTCGCTGTGAACATAAAATAGATGTTTTCAGCTTTTCTTTATCTGCATTCCCGTTTTACTTTAAATGTGCCAATTGTCAGTTGAGATTGAAACTTATCAGCTCAAAATTATTCTGGGCTATATTTTTATTGTATTCAGCAGTCGTGTTTAGATTGATAATGTATATTCAGATTCTCAGTGAGTACGGTTTAGGCGTAATATTAGCCATATTAGGCTGGTTCTTTGTTTACTATAAATCGTCACCTTACATACTCAGCAAAGATAACGTTGCACTATATGGTAGTGACTAGCTAAAAACAGCTTTGTTTTATCTCTTCCTCTAAAAGCGATGCGTCTCTTCGCCCTCTTTGTTAATAAATCACTAAAAGACCTTATTCTACAAAGAGAAGTGGATGGGAGGCTTCGGGCTACGAGGCGCGAGTAAAATGCTAATGCCCATAAATACGCGATATGAAATCGCTGCTACAAAAGACATTTACTGATAAAAACAGTTTTTGCACCACAGAGAATCCCGAGGCGCTTTGCGCTACACAGAGATGGATTGATATCTTTTAAGCATTTCTCTGTGAACTCTGTGTCCTCGGTGGTAAATACTTATTTAAGCTTAACTCTGGCGCAATGTGAGATCGCTGCTACAGGGCAATATATGGCTTTTTTACGTTCACTAAAAGGTCTTATTCTACAAAGAGAAGTGAATAAGCACAAAACACAGTAATAACGTTTACTGGCTCAGACTGAAAAAAAATTGTTGGCTAGCTTGGTTTTTGGCTATTTTTCATCATTTCCAAATAGCGCCCTTCAATGAATTTTTTTTCTTTTGTAAGGTGTTTAAGTGCGTACTGTGTTTTTTCTAGCTCTTGCTTGAGTGTGTCTAACTCCTCACTACTTTCTGGCCCGTCTGTTTGTAACTGCAATTGCTGTAGTAGTTGGTCTTGCTCTGCAATTTGCCTTTTATATTCGTTTAAAGTGTTAAGTAGTCTTGTTTGATCGGGCGTTGAGGATGTATCTGTGCTTGATGTTTTATCACTATTTTCGCTTGCGGTTTTAAGCGCTTCATAATCTGCTTGTAGCTGGTCTTTTTCTTCTTGAAGCACAGTCACTGCATCATATTGTGCATAGAGCTTTTGACGGGTAACTTTTAATTTTTCAACACTTTTATCGAGATCCCCTTTTAGTTTGCGAATTAACTGATGCGAGCGTTTTAATTTTTTATTGAGATCATCAATTAGCTGTTGTTCTTTTTCGGTAACATGATCTTTGGTTGATGAAGTAACCTCTGTTAATTGTTGTTGTAACAGCATTTGTACACTGATTAACTCAGCGATAGTTTTTCGATTATCGTTAACATAGCTCATGGCATTGTCAACAGACTCTCTGCACATAGCTAACGTCGCATCATCCATTGTGCCGTTACTTTTAACCATACTCAACGCAAAAGCCCTAAACTCTCTGAGTATCAGTAAAAGAATATAAAACCACGCGGCTAAAATAAGTAGCCCAAAATTTATAGCAATATAATGATAAACCTCTGGCGGAAAAACGGCATATGGCATTATTTAGTTATCTTAAATTAAGTGTTTATTTACTAGAGTTTAGCGCTGTGAAAAAAATCTGCCATAATAACAACAACATTAAAAAAAAGTTACCTGTGTGAAAATACTTATCGTGGATGACAGCCATGCAACACTTGAAATTGTACGCCGAGGGTTGGAAAAGTTTGGCTATCGAAAATTATTAATAGAAAAAGCCAACAATGCTAAATCTGCGTTAACGCTGATTGGTAGTTGGCACCCCGATATTGTCCTTACAGACTGGCATATGCCTGATATGTGTGGAGTTACGTTATTACGTGCAATAAAGCAAAGGCAACTTAATATAATAGTGGCAATGCTGACCACCGTTGATGAAAAATCTCAAATTGAAGAAGCTATTAGCTTTGGTGCATCCTTTGTATTATCAAAGCCTTTCACAGACGCGCAACTACACGATAAATTATTGCCTTTAGTACAGCTTGTTGAAAATAACGAAATCATCCCTGATGAAATTGAATTAAACAGTGATTTAGCGTTACCAAAACTGTCGCAATTAGAACGATTGTTTCATAAACATATAAGTCAGTCCTTAATCGTAAACACAATTCAACCTCAGGTATTTGATGAGTCTAAAGTACCCTGCGTCATGGCTGTTTATGAGGATCCAAAAAGTCAAAAAGTACGTGCCATTGCCATACTTGATATTTATGCTGCCTGCGTAATGGCAAGTGGCTATAGCAGCTTGTCGGCTGAAGATATCAGTAACTCTATATTGTCAGGCGTTGTAACGAATACAGCATTAAGCGCATGTAAAAAAGCGTTAACGGAAACGGCTTTTGCCTTTTTAGACAAACGAACACGCGTTAGTTTACAAATCAAAACGGTCAAAGTGATTACCACGCCTTTTCGTAAACTCACTTTGCTGTATAAAACACCTGCTGAAAAGCGCATTGATTTTAGCTGCCAGCTTGAGGGCATGGCACAAGGTAAAATTATGTTGGTTGGCATTTAGTAAATTAAACGCACGTATTTACCATTATTAAAAAGTTTATATTTAAAAACACCTTGCTCCTAAAAAAGCGCAGCGTCTCTGCACCCTCATTGTAAATCAATCACTTAAAAACCTTATTCTACAAAGAGAAGTGAATGAGCAGCAAATTAGTAACCTAAACCACCAAACAACCTTGTTTTATACCTTCCTCTGAAAGCGCAGCGTCTCTTCGCCCTCTTTGTGCATAAATCACTTAAAGACCTTATTTAACAAAGAGAAGTGAGAGCTACGAGGCGCGAGTAAAATGCTAATGTCCATAAATACGCGATATGAAATCGCTGCTACGAAATACATTTACTGATAAAAACAATTTTTGCACCACAGAGAATTCCGAGGCGCTTTGCGCTACACAGAGGTGGATTGATATCTTTTAAGCATTTCTCTGTGAACTCTGTGTCCTCGGTGGTAAATGCTTATTTAGGCTTAACTCTGACGCGATATAAAGTCGCTGCTACGAAAGACATTTACTGCTAAAAACAGTTTTTTCACCACAGAGAATCCCGAGGCGCTTTGCGCTGCACAGAGATGGATTGATATCTTTTAAGCATTTCTCTGTGAACTCTGTGTCCTCGGTGGTAAATGCTTATTTAGGCTTAACTCTGA
>NZ_JBEOOG010000010.1:0-75431 GCF_040308965.1 Pseudoalteromonas sp. MER144-MNA-CIBAN-0113 | reverse complement strand
TCGAATGCACCGGTCTTGAAAACCGGCAGGGGTTTATAGCCCCTCTAGGGTTCAAATCCCTATCTCTCCACCATTATATTAAAGCCCGCTTATTAGCGGGCTTTTTTGCGTCTAATTTTCGCTATACCTAACCTCAAAACCAAGTATATTTAGTTAAAAAATACGACCATAGTCTCTATTTATAAGCTACAGCTCTTAGGGCATGCTAAGAAATAAGATTTATGCTTGTGTATTTAAGGTTCTTACTATGAAACATCAACTTGCTAAAAGCGTCGCACTTTCATTATTATCTCCTGTTATTATCGGCAGTATGCTAGGAATATATTACGCATTGACTATGCGTGGTGACGCGGTGTCTATCTTTTTAGGGCTATTGATGACGGCCATTGCTAATGCCCACATAGTAGGGTTAACGATGGCTGCGTTTGTGGTGCCAGGCTACTTACTTATGTTTAAGTATTCTAAGGTGAATTATTCTGGGGTATTAACTCTTGGCTTACTGGGTGGCGCTATTTTTAGCTATCTGCTTAGTGCGACTACTGGCGAGATATTTTTAATCAATAGTGTGATGTCGGGATTTGCTGCAGGACTGTTTTTATTTGGCTTGCGTAAATCGGTACAAAGCTAATTGCAGAATATTTAATCAAGTGTGTCGTAAAACCATGTAATTTCCTTTTTTTTACCCGCAAAAGGTTTCAATTTTTAGTGACAAAGAGTACCTTTAGCTACTGTATGTTTAATAAGAAGTAGTTTGGTATGCAAAAGCACGATTTTTACCAGTCATTAGTTAAGCAAACTGAATCGCTGATAGGCGGTGAATCAAACATAATTGCCAATATGGCAAATATTAGCGCGCTGTTATTTACTTCTTTAGAAGATGTGAATTGGGCGGGCTTTTATTTTATGGATTCACCGACAGAATTGGTACTTGGTCCATTTCAAGGCAATCCAGCTTGTATTCGTATTCCGGTAGGGAAAGGGGTATGTGGCACTGCTGCGGCAACCGAGCAAACCCAGTTAATTTCAGATGTGCATGCGTTTGACGGTCATATAGCCTGTGATGCGGCGTCAAATTCTGAGATAGTTGTACCTATCATGAAAAACGGCCGTGTATTTGCGGTACTTGATATAGATAGCCCAAGTATTGGCCGATTTGATACTGATGACCAAGCAGGGCTTGAAGCACTTGTAAAATGCTTAGAGGCTAGCCTGTAATGAAAGATTTGCTAAATGTTCAAGATTACCTATTCGCCGTTCAAGATGTAGGTGATTGGGAAGGTGAAGAAGAACATGTAGCGGAAACGCTCAATGATTTGATTCACATGGCCTGGGGTCGTCTACCTGATGATTTAGACTGTGATTCAATTGATGAAATTATAAATGGTATTTGGGAACATTTACGTGGTGATATGGCTGTGATTGAAACTGACTTTGAAGAGTTAGTCGATTGGAGCATCCACTATGTTGATTCTGCCCTTGATGAAAAGATGTGATTAAATAGGTTCTAAAATGGAAACCACAAACAAGCTAAAAGATATTAATGAAGTATTGGAGTTCTTATACCAAGAATTTCCACAATGTTTTAAACAAAAAGAAGGCATTCAGCCGCTTAAAGTAGGTATCTTTAAAGATATCGCTGAGCGTATTGAAGGGTCTGAAAAAGTTAGTAAAACACAAGTACGCCAAGCACTTAGAAAATACACATCTAACTGGCGCTATCTTGAAGCGGTTACTAAATCTGAGTTCCGTATTGATCTCGACGGAAATCAAGGCGAGAAAGTTGAGCAAGAGCATATCGACCACGCACAAAAAGCGTTGGAAGAAAGCCGTGCTAAAATGGCAAAGCGCAAAAAGCAGCAACGCCCACGTCAAGACTCAGATGCAAAATCTTTTAAGAAGAAGCCAGCGCATTCAGCTAAAAATCCATCAGCTGCAGCAAAACCTGCCAAAGCCGCTGCGCCTAAGCGTTCAGGAAAAGTTGAACCTTTACCTGCAGGCGAGGTCAAGGTTAATAACAAGGTTAAAGTTAAACTTGGCCAAGCACTTGTTAATGCAGTAATCACTGAAGTAAACAAAGACGATGTTCACGTTGAACTAGTGACAGGTATGCAAGTAAAAACCAAAGCCGACAGCTTATACATTATTTAAGTTGCGAAAAAAATTAAGGAGTTGTGTATGAGTAAAAAGTTTACGCTCATTCCGTTAGTTGCTGCGCTGTTTTCAGGTTCGTTATTTGCTGCAGTAGAACCGGTAACATTAGAAGACTTACCCTTGTTAAAACAAGAAAGTCAGCACGGTACAGCCAGCAAACGAGTGGCTAATCTATTTACTCGTTCACATTACACACCCGTTCGATTTAACGATGAGCTTTCGAGTAAAGTATTTGATCGTTACATCGAATCCCTTGATTTTAATAAAAACGTGTTTTTAAAAAGCGATGTAGACTCATTTGAGCAATATCGTAACCGTTTTGATAACGCGCTTCTTAGCGGTCAGTTAGGGTTTACGTTTGATATTTTCAACTTAAGCCTTAAACGCCGTTTTGAACGTTATGAATTTTCACTGTCGCTACTTGAAAACGAAATGACGTTTGATGAAGAAGATGAATATTTTTATGACCGCGAAGATGCACCGTGGGCAACTACCCAAGCTGAGCTTGATGAAATTTGGCGCGAACGGGTAAAATATGATGCACTGCGTTTAAAAATGACTGGCAAAGATTGGCCAGGCATTAAAGAGGTGTTGACTAAGCGCTATAAAAACGCAGAAAAACGCCTTGTTCAGTCAAAATCTGAAGACGCATTTCAAATTGTAATGAACTCGCTAGCACGCAGTATTGAAGCGCATACTTCATACTTGTCACCTCGTCGTGCTGAACAATTTAAAATGGACATGGACTTAGAGCTTGAGGGGATTGGCGCAGTATTAACGCCTGATGAAGACTACACAGTTATTCGTAGTCTAGTTCCAGGAGGCCCTGCAGACAAATCTGAGCAGATTAAAGCCGATGATCGCATTATTGGTGTGGCTCAAGAGGGCGAAGAGTTTGTTGATGTTATTGGTTGGCGTTTAGATGACGTGGTTGATCTTATAAAAGGTCCTAAAGGCACTAAAGTACGTTTACAATATTTAAAGGGCGCTGATGCTCACGGTACGCCAAAGGTAGTTGAGATTACCCGTGATAAAATTCGTCTGGAAGACCGAGCAGCAAAATCAGAAGTATTTGAAGCCAGCTATTCGGATCTAACCAGTAAGATTGGAGTAATTGAAATCCCTGGTTTTTACAACAACCTTTCTAAAGATGTAAAAGTAGAACTTGCTAAATTAAAAGAGCAAAAAGTTGACGGTATTATTATAGACCTACGTCAAAATGGCGGTGGTTCGCTATATGAAGCGACGCAGCTGTCAGGCTTGTTTTTTGATCAAGGCCCAGTGGTACAAATTCATACATTAAATAATCGCATTGAAGAGCAAAAAGACCGTGATGGCATTACCTACTACGATGGTCCACTGACGGTACTTGTTGATAGATACAGCGCGTCTGCATCTGAAATATTTGCAGCGGCAATGCAAGACTATGGCCGCGCAGTTATTATTGGTGAACAAACCTTTGGTAAAGGCACTGTGCAGCAGCATAAAGGCCTCGCGCGCGCTTATGATTTATACGATAACCCGTTAGGCAGTGTGCAATACACCATTGCTAAGTTTTACCGTATCAACGGCGGCAGTACGCAGCATAAAGGTGTGATCCCAGATATTACGTTCCCATCTGCCATTGACCCAGCTGAGTGGGGCGAAAGCAAACAAGACAATGCATTGCCATGGGATAGCATAGTACAAGCACAGTATAAACAAATAGGGCGTTTAGATCCGGTCATCAGTCATCTTGAAAAACAACATGATGAGCGAATTAAAACAGAGCCTGAATTTAATTATGTGTTTGAAGATATTACCCGTTACAACGAAGAAAAAGATCGTAAAACGATTTCTTTAGTTGAGAAAAAACGTATTAAAGAAAAAGAAGAAAATGAGGCACGTGCATTAGCTCGTACTAACGAGCGTTTAAAACGTTTAGGTAAAGAGCCAGTAGAAAACCTTGACGATGTACCAGAGGTGATTGAAAAGCTCGACCCATTCCTTGAAGAAGCGGCACTAATAACGCAAGATTATATTAGATACGGTCGTATGGCTAAGCGCTAATTAAGGCTTTGCTCGTTAAAAAAAAGGCGCTTAGGCGCCTTTTTTACTATCGATAATTTGCTAAATTGTTATAATCGCGGATTACCAAAAGTTGAGCTAGATCAACACTGCTCAATAAATGCGCGTACGTGCTAATAAAAATAATCAACATGCATCGAATGTGTGTAGGAGTCTATATTTTGAAGCCCATTGAAGAAAAACCACTTAAAAGTGCCACACTTTTTGATGCACTCATTCCAATTGCTGTATTAATTTGTTTGTTAGGTGCCGCCGTGTACTTATTTGGCGATGATTCATCATCAGGACCGAATCAAATTGCATTACTGTTTGCAACTTTTGCTGCAGCACTGATTGGTTTAAAAAATGGCTACACATGGAAAAAATTAGAAGATGCAATGATTGAGGGAATTACCTTATCTCTTAGCGCTATTTTAATTTTACTCATGGTGGGGGCACTTATCGGAACATGGTTATTATCAGGAACGGTTCCGACCTTAATTTATTACGGCTTACAAATTATCAACCCTAGCTGGTTTTACGCTGCGAGTTGTTTAATTTGTGGCATTGTAGCAATGAGTATTGGTAGTTCGTGGACCACGGCAGCGACCATAGGTGTCGCGTTACTTGGCGTTGCTTCTGGACTTGGCCTAGAGCCGACAGTTACCGCTGGTGCAGTTATATCAGGCGCTTACTTTGGCGACAAGCTTAGCCCATTGTCAGAAACAACCAATTTAGCACCGGCTGTTGCTGGTGCTGATTTATTTGAACACATTCACCATATGTTATGGACAACTGTTCCAAGCTTTGTGATTGCATTAATCATTTTTGTATTTATGGGCTTCAATGCCACCGCGGCAGGCGAGTCGGGTCAAATTGATGAAATAACATCAATTCTTCAACAAAACTTTAATATTGGTTTAGAAATGTTGGTGCCTTTAATCGTGTTACTAGTTTTAGCAATAAGAAAAATGCCAGCGTTTCCGGCTATTTCTATTGGTGCTGTAATAGGGGCTGTATGGGCATTGTTATTTCAATCTGATTTAATTGCTAACCAAATAGATATGACTCAAGGTGAGTTTGTTGGTTACTTTAAACTGGTTTGGACCACTTTTTTTGACGGTTTTACTATTAGTACCGGTGATGAAAAAATGGACTCTTTGCTCAGTGGCGGTGGCATGTCAGGCATGCTAACCACGACATGGTTGATCATGACGGCACTTATGTTTGGTGCGATTATGGAAAAAACGGGTCTACTTGATATATTTGTTAAAAGTATTCTTAAAATCGCAAAAAGTACCGGTTCATTAATTGCTTCAACTATTGCTACCTGTATTGGTACCAATATTATCGCAGCCGATCAGTATATTGCTATTGTTGTACCCGGGCGTATGTTTAAAGAAGAATATAAAAAGCGCGGGTTAAAGCCGGTTAATTTGTCACGCACACTAGAAGATGGTGGCACAATTACCAGCCCGCTCATACCATGGAATACCTGTGGTGCGTATATGCAAAGTGTCCTATTAATCAATCCGTTTGATTATGCACTTTATGCATTTTTCAACCTTATAAATCCTTTCTTAGCCGTTATTTATGCTTACTTAGGTATTAAGATACTGCGTATCAAGCCTAAGCAAACGGCTTAATTTAAGTAGCTCCTTTTATCACTAAAAGGGGCTATTTTTTTGGAGTGATCATGACTGAACTACAAAAACCTCAAGCAGAATATTTAAAAGACTATAAAGCCCCCGATTTTTCAATCGAGCATACTGAGCTGACTTTCGACTTACAGCCATTAACGACTCAAGTAAATGCTTTATTAACGCTTAAACGCGTGGGTGATTCAAATGCCCCCCTGGTATTAGATGGCATTGACTTAACCCTGCTCTCTTTATCGATTGACGGTGCAGAGCTCACAGATTATAAAATTATAAATCAGCAATTAATCATTAATAATCTGCCTGATGAATGTCAGTTAAGCATAGTGACGCAAACTTCACCGCAAACAAACACATCACTTGAGGGGTTGTACTTATCGGGAGGCGCTTATTGTACTCAATGTGAAGCGCAAGGGTTTAGAAAAATAACCTACTACATGGATCGTCCTGATGTACTTTCAACTTTTGATGTCACTATTATTGCCGATACGGCATTTCCGCATTTGCTCTCTAATGGTAACCAAGTGGACAGTGGTGAAACGCAAGATGGACGCCATTTTGTAAAATGGCAAGATCCGTTCAAAAAGCCGAGTTATTTGTTTGCTCTAGTGGCAGGAGACTTTGATGTTTTACACGATAAATACACTACCCGCAGTGGTAAGGATGTCACCCTAGCGTTATTTGTCGATAAAGGAAACTTACCTAAAACAGAGCATGCTATGACGTCGCTTAAAAAAGCGATGGCTTGGGATGAGTCACGTTTTAATTTAGAGTATGACCTTGATATTTATATGATTGTTGCCGTTGATTTTTTCAATATGGGAGCAATGGAAAATAAAGGGTTAAACATTTTCAACAGCAAATGTGTGCTGGCAAATCAAGAAACGGCAACTGATAAAGATTACCACACCATTGAGTCTATTGTTGGCCACGAGTACTTTCATAACTGGACCGGAAATCGTGTAACTTGTCGTGATTGGTTTCAGCTGTCTTTAAAAGAAGGTTTAACGGTATTTAGAGATCAAGAGTTTAGCAGTGATTTAGGCTCTCGTGCGCTAAATAGAATTGACGCGGTAAAAGTGATGCGCACTCATCAATTTAGCGAAGATGCCGGCCCAATGGCACACCCAATACGCCCAGAAAAAGTCATCGAAATGAATAACTTTTACACCGTTACAGTGTATGACAAAGGGGCTGAAGTTATTCGTATGATGCATACATTGTTGGGTGAGGAAAATTTTCAAAAAGGCATGACACTGTATTTTCAGCGTCATGATGGCCAAGCGGTTACCTGCGATGATTTTGTTGCGGCAATGAGTGATGCATCATCAATTGATTTATCACAATTTAAGCGTTGGTATAATCAGTGTGGGACACCACGTTTAAACGTTACCAAAGCGTATGATGATAGTGCACAAATCTTCACGCTCACTATAGAGCAACTTGCGCCCCTGAATCAGCCTGATAATGCGATGTTACATATTCCTTTTGCGATTGAACTTTTAGATCAGCAAGGCCAAAGTATTGCATTGCAATACCAAGGTAAAAAGGTTGATAGTGTATTAAATGTTATTCAAGCTAAACAAACATTTCATTTTGATAATATTGAACACAGTCCAACCGCCGTATTGCTAGAAGATTTTTCAGCACCGTGTATTTTGAATCAACAGATCACTGAAGCTGATTTATTACATATTATGCGTTTTGCACGCAGTGACTTTTCACGCTGGGATGCACAACAACAATTGTTTATTGATGCACTCAAGGCAAACGTTATTTCAGCTAGTAATGCACCACTAAGCGATGCCGTTATTGATGCACTTAGGGTGCTAATATCGCAACGAGAGGGTGATTTAGCGCTGATTGCTGAACTCTTAAAACTGCCTAGTTTTGATACTTTAGCTGCGGAGTTTGACGTTATTCCGGTTGATGACATTATTGCCAATATTGAGCTATTCGAACAACAAATTGCCAAACAACTACATACTGAGTTTTTAAGTTGTTATCAGGCAATCACCGATGATGGTAGTGTGAGTGCCAAAGCGGTGGCTATTCGCGCTTTAAAACAACTTTGCTTGCACTATTTAGCAAAAACAGACAGTGCTAAGGCGGCAAGCTTAATTGAGCAGGCAGCAGCATCAACAAATATGACTAATGTGCTTGGCGCTTTGAGCAGTGTAGTTAAAGCTGCGCACCCATTATCAAATCAATTACTTGCGCATTTTGACAGCCAATGGCGCCATGATGTGCTAGTAATGGATAAATGGTTTGCTTTACAAGCAATGAACAGCGCTGATGATGCCATTGAGAAAATTAAGGCCTTGTATACACATCCATGTTTTGATTTTTCAAATCCGAATCGAGTTCGTGCATTAGTGGGGAGTTTTTCGCACTTTAATACCGCACAATTTCATCGCTTAGATGGTCAAGGTTATACATTACTTGGCGATTTATTAATTAAGCTTAATGCGATTAACCCGCAAAATGCATCACGTATGTTAACGCCGTTTATGTCATGGCGCCGCTATGATGAAACCCGTGCCAGTGCAATGAAAGCGCAATTAGAGCGCCTTTCGAATTTAGAAGGTTTAAGCGATGATTTATTTGAAAAGGTTGAAAAAGCTTTACAATAAATCATGATAGAACATTATTTTTATATAAATTTGAGCTATAACGAGTGCATGGATTATTACCATGGCCGGTATAGCTCAATTCAAGTAACAGCTGATAGCGGCAAAACAATTCGTTTTGCTGCGCATTATCTTCGGCCCTTCATGTCTAGTTTAGGTATTCGTGGTCGGTTTAGACTTATTTTAAGTAATGAAAACAAGTTCATCCGTCTCGAACGAGTAGCCTAGCTGTTGTTTTTTGTGATATAGATATACACAAATATTGCCTTTTTGTTAATTTCGATTTGTTCTATTGTTAATTTACGTGTATAAATTATCTGGTATGACGTCTTACCAATACGTAAACGTTAAACAAATAAAAAACTTATAACTGATTGAAGGCGACCATTTGTAATTTGTTTAATTCGCTTCTATCGTTACGATTACACTAAAAACAATAACTTGATCACACAAAAAATACCCGCGACAGGGGGGAACCAAAATGATAAGAAGATCGCTTTTTGTTAAAAATAAAATAGTACTCGGCTTAACAGCTGCGGCTATCGGTTTATCAGCAGCACAGACACAGGCTGCAACATTTGAGGTAGGCGGTTTTGATATCGCTTTCGACTCTACTTTTTCTTATGGGCAAAGTATTCGCGTAGAAGACCGTGACTTTAACCTCATTGGTAAAAGTAATAACCCATCATTTGATTGGACAGGTTATAACCCAGCAATCAATACAATTTATTCATCTCAAGATGTCTGGGCTCAACCGGGCTCTTACTCAAATAATGGTGATGCAGGCGATTTAAACTTTGATAGCGGCGAAACTTTTTCAAAGCTATTAAAAGGCACGCATGATCTATCAATAAGTAAAGATAACTACGGCTTATTTACTCGTTTTATGTACTTTTATGATTTTGAATTAATGGACGGCGATCGTGCCTACGTTAATCCAACATCAGGTCAGGGTGTAGATCCGTGTGATGATGATGATACTAAAGAGCAAAGCTGTGCTGACATTCGTTTACTTGATGCGTATGTGTGGGCAAACTTTGATTTAAATGAAGGCAAAAACCCGCTTTCTATTCGAGTTGGTCAACAAGTGGTTAACTGGGGGGAAAGTACATTAATCTCTCATGGTATTAACGTAAACCCGGTTGATATTGACCGATTAAAAGCACCAGGTGCTGAACTAAAAGAAGCGTTTATTCCGGTTGGTATGTTGTGGGCCTCATTAGGGCTTACAGAAAACATGACCTTAGAGGGCTTTTATCAATACCAATGGCATGAAACACGTTTACCAGCAGCAGGGACTTATTTTTCTACCAATGATTTTGCGGCTGAAAACGGTTATCAACAAAATGTACAGCTTGGTTTTACCTCAAATCCTGATATTGACTTAGCGTTTTTAACAGATAACTTGAATAACCTGATGGCAACTTATGGCCAAGTGGCTGCAAGCCAAGGTATTGACCCATCAAGCTCAGCTGGCCAAGAGCTATTGGCAAATATGTACTTAGCGTACCCGACCAAGGTCGCGCTAAAAGGCAAAGGCTACGATGGCAAAACAGAGCCAGATGATGGCGGCCAATATGGTTTACGCTTAGGCATGTTCTTACCCGAGTGGAACGATACAGAAGTGGCACTTTACCATGTAAATTACCATAGCCGTCGTCCACTTATTTCAGGTCGCGTATCTAATTTCACGCAAGCATCAATACAACAAGATTTAGCGATGATTGCCACCACAGAAATTACCTCTGATAACGTATCTGATTTAAAAGCATTTGCTAAAGCGACAAACGAATACCCTGAAGATATTAAACTTTACGGTTTAAGCTTTAACACTTCACTTGGTGAAACAGCGTTTGCTGGTGAGTTTACTTTTCGTGAAGACGAACCATTACAAATCGATGACGTAGAATTACTTTATGCAGCTATGCCTGAGCAATTAGCGATTGCCGGCTTACGCCCTGAATTTGCGGGTATTTCGCAAATGAGTAAAGGTGATGCTGCAAGTGTTGTAGGTCCAGGCGAGCTGGCTAAAGGTTACATTGAACGTAATACTTCACAGCTACAGTTTACGGCAACGCATTTATTCGGCCCTTCATTAGGTGCTGATAGCTGGGCAGTTGTCGGTGAAATTGGTGGTGTTCGCATCAACAATATGCCTGAATACGATGAAATGCGCTTGAATGTGTCTGGTACTGGTCGAAGCGGTATCATGCAAGGCCCTGGTAGTTCAGATTACTCTTCACTACATATGGCATTATCTAATGGACCTGAGCAAAAATCGTTTGCTACGGCGTCGTCTTGGGGTTATCGCTTAATTGCCAAAGGTGATTACTTTAATATTTACAATGGTATTAACTTCTCACCTCGTTTTGTGTTCTCGCATGATGTAAATGGTAACACGCCAGATCCAATGTTCTTATTCATTGAAGATCGTAAGTCATTAGGTGCAACTATGAGCTTTAATTACCAAAATGCATGGTCTTTGGATGTAAGTTACAACTCATTTTGGGGTGGTGGCGACACCAACACTTTCTCTGACCGAGATTACATTTCTTTTAACTTAAAATATTCTATCTAGGGGTAACATTATTATGATTAAAAAACCTACCCTCCTTGCTACAGCGTTTTGTAGTTTGTTTGCAAGCCACGCAGCGCTGGCTAAAATTAGCCCAGAAGAGGCTGCGCGCCTTGGTAAAGACTTAAGCCCAATTGGTGCGGAAAAAGCAGCGAATGCTGATGGCTCAATCCCAGCATGGAATGGCGGTATTACTGCTGCTCCAGCAGGTTATGAACCGGGTATGCACCACTTAGACCCTTATGCAACCGATAAAGTATTGTTTACTATAGATAAAAGCAATATTGATAAGTACAAAGAAAATTTAAGCCCTGGGCAAATAGCATTATTTGAAGCGTACCCAGATACGTTTAAAATGCCTATTTACAAAACACGTCGTTCAGCATCATACCCACAGTTTGTATACGATGCGACAAAGAAATTTGCTACTACAGCTGAATTAGTTGAAGGCGGTAACGGCATTAAGAACACAGCAATTGGTATTCCATTTCCAATTCCTAAAACGGGTTTAGAAGCAATTTGGAACCATTTACTTCGCTATCGTGGTCAATCAATTGAGCGCTTTGGTGGTCAAGCAGCGCCAACGGCATCGGGGTCGTACAACTATGTTGGCTTTGATGAGCAACTATTAGTTAAATATTCTGATCCAAGTGCAACGCCTGCTGAGCTGCAAGACTCTAATATTTTGTTTAAGTTTAAACAGCAAGTGACAGAGCCAGCACGTTTGGCAGGTACGGCATTGTTAGTACATGAAACCATGGATCAAATATTAACACCACGTCAAGCGTGGACGTATAATTCAGGTCAGCGTCGTGTTCGTCGTGCACCTAATGTAGCGTATGATGCTCCGGGTACAGCAGCAGATAGCTTACGTACTACCGATGATTTTGACATGTTTAACGGCTCACCAAATCGTTATAACTGGACGCTAAAAGGCAAGCAAGAGCTTTACATCCCATACAATAGCTACAAGCTTCATAGTGATAAGCTAACCTATGATGATATTTTAAAGCCGGGCCACATCAACCCAGAGCATACACGTTATGAAAAACACCGTGTGTGGGTTGTTGAAGCAAACTTAAAAGATGACACGCGCCATATTTATAAAAAACGTGTGTTCTACATTGATGAAGACAGCTGGCAAGTACATGTTACCGATATTTACGATAATCGCGACCAACTGTATCGTGTAGCAATGGCTTATGGCCTTAACTACTACGAAGTACCGACTCAGTGGAGTACGCTTGAGGTTTACCACGACCTTAACTCACGTCGCTACTTAGCCATTGGTTTAGATAACCAAGAAAAGATGTATGATTTTTCTCAGTCATTTAATGATAATGAGTTCACATCGAGCGCTTTACGTCGCGCTGGCAGATAGTATAAAAGCAGGCACCTAGTTTCCTAGGTGCTTTTTTCTTTCACATCGCGTTTGTCTATTAACGCACAGGTTTTCCTCTTTATAACAGACAAACAAATCCTCAGTTCAAGGCGAATTTAATTTATGAAGTATTTGGTCTATGCCAGCCTGATTCTAAGCGGTGCGAGTTTTGCACAAGACGCACCTTTAAGTGCGATTAGCGCGATTAATGCAGATAAAACACTCCTTACCGATATCACACAAACCTCAGCAGGGCTCATTGCTGTGGGTAAGCACGGTACGGTCATTAAAAGTGTTGATGGTAACAATTGGCAACAAGCACAATCAGTGCCTACACAAGTATTACTAACAGCGGTTGAATTTACTAATGATTCTAATGGCTGGGCATGTGGACATGACGCCACAATTATAAATACCACCGACGGTGGTGAGAACTGGCAGTTACAACAAGCAAAGCTCTCACTTGATAAACCCTGTTTAGATATTTATTTTAAAGACGATTTACATGGTTATGCCGTGGGCGCCTACGGTATGTTTTATCAAACCAGTGATGGCGGCGAACATTGGCAAAAACGCTTTTTAGATTCACTGTTATTTAGTGAAGATAGAGCGTACTTAAACGATTTAAAACAAACCGATCCTGAGGGTTACGAAATAGAAACCTCGTCTATATTACCTCACTTTAATCGCATTGAACCGACTAGTTCGGGTTTAATGCTAGTGGGAGAGATGGGCTTAATGGCAAAAAGTGATGACGATGGCCAAACTTGGCAACGTTTAGATGAAATTTACCCTGGCTCGTTTTTTGGTTTTGCTTCTGATTCATCGCAACAAATCGTCGCAGGGCTACGCGGTAATATTTTCGTAAATAAAACCGACAGTGGACAATGGCAGCATTTAGAAAATGACAAAACCGCCACTATTAATAGCATTATCAACTACAACAATAAACAATGGCTATTACTGGCTAATAGCGGTGTTATTTTTCATCTAAAAGATGATGAGTTGTCATACGAGCAATTGGCCGATGGTAAGGCAATACTTGATGGTGTAATTGTTAAAGATAGACTTATTCTGGCGACAGAAAATGGCATTAAAGTGAAGGAGTTGACCCCTTAATGCAAGCAATTTTAGATTTCTTAGAAAAAGCGATTTTTAGACACCGCTTAGTGGTGCTCATAAGTTTTGTGTTGATCACCTGTTTATTGGTTTTTAAAGCAACACAGATTCAACTTGATGCGTCATTTAATAAAAATATCCCGCTCAATCATGAATACATGAAGGTATACACTAAACATGAGAAACAGTTTGGTGGCGCTAATAGTATTTTAATTTCAGTATGTGATGACAGTGGTGATATTTTTAACCCTGAATTTTTTACTCAATTAAAAGCTGTGCATGACCAACTTTACTTTATTCCAGGAGTAAATCGTCCCTTAGTAAATTCAATTTTTTCACCTAGTGCTCGCTTTGTTGAAGTCGTTGAAGATGGCTTTGCTGGCGGGCCTATTATACCAGCCAACTTTAAAGCCGATAAGCAAGGCTTAGGAATTGTTAAAGAGAACATTGAAAAGGCCAAAGTAGTGGGTCGTATGATAGCAAGCGATTATTCGTGTGCCATGGTCACCGCCCAACTGTTAGAGACTGATCCGCAAACACAAGAAAAATTAGACACTCTCGCTTTTGCAAAAAAATTAGAAAGCGAAATTCGTGAGCCTCTAAGTACCGAAAAGATCAGTATTCATATTATTGGTTTTGCAAAAATGGCCGGCGATATAGCCGAGGGCGCAAAAGGGGTTGTATTATTTTTTGCCATTGCAATTGCGTTTACTTTTGTCATGGTATGGCTATTTTGTGGCAGCTTAAAACTTACTATCTTACCGATTGTGTGTTCAATTATTGCGGTAATTTGGCAGTTAGGATTGCTTTCTAGCTTAGGCTTCGGTCTTGATCCTATGTCTATCTTAGTGCCATTTTTAGTGTTCGCTATTGGCGTAAGCCACGGTGTGCAGATGATTAATGCCATTGGTAAAAAGGTTGCTGAAGGTAAGTCTACAGCAATATGTTGCCAATCAAGCTTTAGGGCTTTACTTGTGCCTGGCGGGATTGCGTTGTTATCTGATACGGTTGGCTTTTTAACCCTATTAACCATTGATATCGGTATTATTCGTGAACTTGCTATTACTGCGAGTTTAGGTGTGGCAGTGATTATATTTACTAATCTGATTTTGTTGCCAGTGTGGGCGTCGTATATGCGCTTTGAAAACAGCATCCATATTCAATCAGGTGATGCTAATAAACCGAACATACTCGATGCAATGCGCGATTTGTTGGTTAAAGCAACCGACCCAAAAACAGCAAAAATCATTATTGGTTTCACTCTGGTTTTATTTGCACTGGGCTATTGGCAAGCAGACAAAATGCGTATTGGTGATTTACATGCTGGGGCACCATCATTGCACCAAGATGCACGTTATAACCAAGATACCTTTTTAATATCGGACAAATACACCATTTCGTCTGATATTTTAAAAGTGATTGTGGAAGCATACCCTGCGGCCTGTACAGAGCACGATGTAATGGAACGTATATCGCGTTTTCAATATAAAGTTGAAAACTTAGCGGGCGTGCAGTCAGCGGTGAGCCTGAGCTCAGTGGCACAATCAGTCAATGCCGGTTACAACGAGGGCAATTTAAAGTGGCAAAGTTTGCCGCGCAATTCTGCCAGCTTAGTGCAATCAACGTCACGTGTAGAAACCAGTACAGGGTTATTAAACGGTGATTGTTCGGTAATGCCGGTGATTATATTTTTAGACGATCACAAAGCACAAACAATTGATAACGTGATTGCAAAAGTAAAACAATTTGCCGATGAAGAGGGCACAGATAAACTTGCCTTTAAATTGGCATCAGGGCCAGTTGGTGTTATGGCGGCAACAAATGAGTCTGTTTCAGCAGCGCAAATACCCATGATGCTCTATGTTTACGGTGCGGTTATTATTTTATGCTTACTTAGTTTTAAGAGTGTAAAAGCAACAATTGCGGTGGTATTACCCTTGTACATAGTATCAACCCTTGCACAAGCATTGATGGTACAGCTTGAGATTGGTCTGACTGTTTCAACGTTACCAGTGATTGCTCTGGGTGTAGGTATTGGTGTTGATTACGGTATTTATATTTTGTCATCGATGATGGGGCAGTTAAAACAAAACGTACCATTGAGTATTGCTTATCGTAATGCATTAGTTGAACGTGGTAGTGCGGTGTTATTTACCGGTATTACATTAGCGATTGGTGTAAGTACGTGGATTTTTTCTGATTTGAAGTTCCAAGTTGATATGGGAATTCTGCTTACCTTCATGTTTTTAGTAAATATGTTGGGCGCAGTGTTACTTTTACCTGCAATTGGCAGCTTGCTCTGGACTGACCAGAAAAAATAAGGTGAATAAATTTGCTCCAAAATGGCCAGTAATGGCCATTTATATCTATATTTTGTGAATAGATGACCAAATAGCTGAAATGCTTAAAATGTTTTCATCGAAAAGGCTGTTTATTAGTTTCAAAAGGGTTAGAATTTAACTGACTCCACGCTAATAAATGGCTGTACAAATACTCTGCTAAACTAGCAGTGATAGATTAAGGAACATACAATGACACGAAATGAAGGCCAAGCCTCGGTTATTTTAGATAACGTCTGTAAGCTTATCCAGAAAAAAGTTCGCGCTGATAATGTGTTACTCGTTGAGAAATTCGCCAAAGCCTTGTACAGCAATATGTCTAAAGAGGATTTGGCAAATCGCAACGACAGTGACTTATATGGTGCTGCACTTAGCCTTTGGAATTCGCTAGAAAAAAATACATCAGATGACGCAGTTATTCGCGTTTTCAACCCTGAAGTGGCAAAAGATGGCTGGCAGTCATCGCATACCATTGTAGAGATCATTGCTAAAGATATGCCATTTTTAGTTGACTCTGTGCGTATGGCCATGACACGAGAAAACATTGCCTCTCACTTACTTCTACATAGCCCACTGAAAATTCAACGGGATAAAAACGATAAAATATCAGGGTTATCAAGCTTAAAAGCAGAGCAAGAATCAACATCAACAAAAACAGTATTCTTCATAGAAATTGACCGTCAAACAGATGCTACTGTTATTGAGTCTTTCAAAAAAGAACTTGAATCTGTACTCGTTGATGTATCGGTTGCGGTTGAAGATTGGCAGCCTATTCGCGAAAAACTAATCGCAGTTAGCAAAAGCTTACCTAAAAGCCACAAAGATAAAAATGATAACGAAATAAATGAAACCGTTGAGTTCTTAGATTGGCTAGTAAAAGACAACTTTACATTAATGGGTTACCGCCAATATGAGCTTTCGCCAGTCCAAGGTGATTATCAATTAAAAGGTAAAATGGATACCAGCTTAGGGTTAATGAAAAACTCAGATGCTGAGCATACACGTTTGCTTTCTGAGTTACCTGAAGTGGCTCGTCAAGAAGCACGTAGTAGTAACTTATTAATTTTAACAAAAACCAATTCATTATCTCGAGTTCATCGCCCAGCCTATATTGATTATGTGGGTGTTAAGCGTTTTGATGACAAAGGTAATGTGATTGGTGAAGACCGTTTTATAGGTTTATTCTCATCTAACTTTTATAACAACAGCGCTGCTGATGTCCCGGTTCTTAAAAGCAAGATTAATCGCATTATGGATATGTGTGATTTTGCTAAGGGTACACATGCATACAAAGCGGTATTAAACATCTTAGAAACCTACCCACGTGACGAATTAGTGCAAGCTCGCGAACATGAGCTACTTGAAGTTGCTATGGGCGTGTTACAAATTCAAGAACGCGACATGTGTCGTTTATTTGTTCGCAAAGATGCATACGGTCGCTTCCTATCTTGTATGGTGTATGTACCACGTGAACGTTATAACACGGCGCTGCGCCGCGAAACGCAGGCTATTTTAGCGAATGCATTTAATTCTGACGTTAAAGTCGAATTTACTACCTATTTCTCAGAGTCAACACTGGCGCGTACTCATTACACCGTTCGTGTGACCGATAACAATATTGAATATAACGTGAAAGACATAGAAAATAATCTAATTGAAGCCGCTCGTACCTGGGAAGATAAACTCCAATCAGCCTTACTAGAATCTGCTGGTGAAGCACGTGGTAACGAATTAAACCGTAAATACTGCAACGCTTTTGCACGTTCATACAAAGAAGAAGTACTTCCAAGTGCCGCTGTTGTTGATATTGAAAAGCTAGAAATGCTAAACGATGACAACAAACTTGAGATGTTGTTTTATCGTCCACAAGAAGAGGCGAGCAGCAATATTGTTCGTTTAAGCTTATTCCACAAAGATGAGCCAATTCACTTATCAGATGTGATGCCAATGCTGGAAAACTTTGGTTTACGTGTTGTAGGTGAAACACCTTACTCAGTTAAAACCAGTGATGGTGGCATTAATTGGATCATGGACTTCTCAATGCTGATTGATAGCAAAGGGATGGCCGATTTTGATAAAATTTCCGCACGTTTTCGTGCCGCACTAACCAGTGTGTGGGCAAATCGTTTAGAAAACGATGGTTTTAACCGTTTAGTGTTAATGGGTGGGTTAACCGGTCGCGAAGCATCAATTTTACGTGCGTACGCTAAATACATGCGCCAAATTGGGGTAACTTTCTCGCAAACGTACATCGAAAGTACCTTTGCTAATTACCCACACATCGCGGCTAAAATCGTTAATTTATTTGCTAAAAAATTCTCAGTTAAAAGTCCTGCAAGTGCTAAAACACTTGAAAAACTAGGCTTAGAAATTTATGCAGAGTTAGAAAACGTAGCGAATCTTGATGATGACCGTATTATCCGTTTATACGTTGATATGATTGTTGCAACGCTGCGTACAAACTACTTCCAAAAAGATGGTGAAGGTAAGTTTAAGTCATATATTTCACTTAAAATTCAACCAAGTTTAATTCCAGAAGTACCACTGCCTGTTCCTGCGTTTGAGATTTTCGTTTACTCGCCGCGTGTTGAAGGTGTGCATTTACGCTTTGGTAAAGTTGCGCGTGGTGGCCTACGTTGGTCAGACCGTCGTGAAGACTTCCGTACTGAAGTTTTGGGCTTGGTAAAAGCGCAGCAGGTTAAAAACACCGTAATTGTACCGGTTGGTTCAAAAGGTGGCTTTGTATGTAAACAACTGCCTAGTGAGCGCGAAGCGTTTATCAAAGAAGGCCAAGAATGTTACAAAATCTTCATTCGTGGCTTATTAGATATCACAGATAATATTGAGCGCGGCGAAGTTGTACCTGCTGTTGATGTTACTCGTCATGATGAAGATGATGCATACCTAGTGGTTGCAGCGGACAAAGGAACTGCGACTTTCTCTGATATTGCGAACGGTATCGCAATCGAATATAACTTCTGGCTAGGTGATGCGTTTGCATCAGGTGGTTCAGTAGGTTACGACCATAAGAAAATGGGTATTACTGCGCGTGGTGCATGGGAGTCTGTTAAGCGTCATTTCCGTGAAATGGATATTAACTGTCAAACCACAGACTTTACTGCCGTTGCCATTGGTGACATGGCCGGTGATGTATTTGGTAATGGTATGTTGTTATCAAAGCACATTCGTTTGCAAGTGGCGTTTAACCACTTACATATTTTTGTGGATCCAAACCCCGATGCAGCTGCTTCTTACCCAGAGCGCGAGCGTTTATTTAATTTGCCGCGTTCATCATGGGAAGATTACAACAAAGAGTTAATTTCAAGCGGCGGTGGTGTGTTCTCTCGTGCAGCCAAGTCGATTACGCTAAGCCCAGAAATGAAAAAAATGTTGGGCACTAAAAAAGCCAGCATGACGCCTAATGAATTGATCAAAGCCTCACTTATGATGGAGTTTGATTTATTGTGGAATGGCGGTATTGGTACATACATTAAGCACTCTAAAGAAACAGATGCGGATGTAGGGGACCGTGCAAACGATGCACTGCGCATTAATGGTAAAGACCTTGGCGCTAAAGTCTTTGGCGAAGGCGGTAACTTAGGGGCAACCCAGTTAGGTCGTATTGAATTTGCAGCTAAAGGTGGCCGTGTTAATACTGACTTTATCGATAACGTAGGCGGTGTTGCGTGTTCAGATAACGAAGTAAACATTAAAATCTTACTTAATGGTTTAGTTGCCGAAGGTGATTTAACACGTAAGCAACGTGATGAGTTACTTTACTCAATGACCGACGAAGTATCTGAATTAGTGCTTAAAGACTGTTATCGTCAAACACACACTTTATCGATTACCCAATCAAAAGGGACTTCAACGCTTAAAGAAAAAATTCGTTTTATTCATGCGCTTGAAAAAGAGGGCAAGTTAGACCGTACGATTGAGTTTATTCCGACGGATGAGGAGTTAGCAGAGCGTGCTGCCGCAGGCAGAGATTTAACACGTCCTGAGCTTTCAGTGTTGGTCTCTTATGCGAAAATGGTTCTTAAAGAGTCATTAGTAACCGACGAAATTACCGAAAACCCTTACTATCGTCAGTTATTGGTTAAATCATTCCCACGTCCATTACGTGAGAAGTTTAACGATGCTATGAATAATCACCCACTACGCAAAGAGATCATTGCCACTAAGTTAGCAAATAATATTGTTAACGATATGGGCTTAAACTTTATGGTGCGTATGAATGAAGAAACAGGTGCAAACGAAGCTGAGATTGCATTATGTTATTCAATCGCAAGTGAAATATTCCAAATGCGTGACACTTGGTTATCGATTAGTGATTTAGATAACAAGATACCGTCTAACGTACAAACAGAAATGTTGTACCAGTTACGTCGTACTGTTCGTCGTGCAACTCGTTGGTTCTTACGTCATCGTACGAAAGCACAAACCATTAAGCAATCAATTGAAGCATTTGCACCAACGTTTGCCGATTTAAGTGAAAACTTAACTAAATACATCGTGAAAACAGAAAGCGATCGTATAGAAAGTGCACGTGAAGAGCTAACGCAAAGCGGTGTTCCGGTTGAGATTGCTCAGCGTATTGTATCGTTATCAAGCTTGTTCTCTGTAATGGACTTGACACAAATTGCGCAAAACTCTAATCGTAAAATCGATATGGTATCGCACACTTACTTCAAACTTGGTGCGCAAATGGGGCTACATTGGTTCTTAGACCAAATTACTAATCAACCTGTTTCAAACCATTGGCAAGCACTTGCGCGTGCTTCATATCGTGAAGAGTTAGATTGGCAACAACGTACATTATCTGAAGTAGTGTTAAACAGCTTTGAAGGTGATAATAGTGATGTTGATGGCCAAATTGAACAGTGGATGGATAGCCAAGATCTGTTATTACAGCGCTGGAAACAAATGCTAACTGAATTTAAAACATCGCAAAGTCATGACTTTGCAAAATTCTCAGTTGCACTTAGAGAGCTTATGTTACTAGGCCACAATTGTGATACCTCTGCAAAGTAATAAACTGCAACTGATTAAAATTAATCGTTAAACAGTTTTTTGTTATATAATACCTCAGCCTTGTCTGAGGTATTTTTTTGTCTACAACTTTAAGAGGATTATATTCATGTTTTACGATTTAGCTCGCCGTTTTATGTTTACCCGTGATGCGGAGTGGGCCCATGATTTTGCTCTTAATAACTTACGTCGCTTTGCTAATACACCGTTAAGTGCCGCGTGGTCACAAAGCGTGGCAAATAAGCCTGTGAACTTTTTAGGCCTCGAATTTAAAAATCCCGTAGGGCTTGCCGCTGGTCTTGATAAAAATGCCGAGTGTATTGATGCATTCGCCCAAATGGGGTTTGGTTTTGTAGAAGTGGGTACAGTAACACCGCGTCCTCAAGCGGGGAACGATAAGCCACGTATGTTTAGATTGCCACAGTCGAATGCAATTATTAATCGCATGGGCTTTAATAACAAAGGTGTTGATAATTTAGTTAACAATGTTAAAGCAGCTAAATACGATGGTATTTTAGGTATCAATATTGGTAAAAATAAAGATACACCAAATGAGCAGGGCAAAGATGATTACATTCACTGTATGCGTAAAGTGTTTGAGTATGCATCTTACATAACCGTCAATATTTCATCGCCGAATACACCAGGATTGCGTGACTTACAATATGGCGCAGCATTAGATGACCTATTGCAAAGTTTAAAAAATGAGCAGTTAGATTTAATTGCCAAGCATAATAAAAATGTACCTATGCTGGTTAAAATTGCGCCAGACTTAGATCCTATTCAAATTGAACAAGTGAGCGAATCACTATTAACGAATAAAATTGATGGTGTGATTGCCACAAATACCACCCTTGAGCGTAGCCTAGTGCAAGGTCAGCAGTATGCTGATGAAGCAGGAGGGTTATCGGGTGCTCCGGTTAGAGAGCGTTCAACTCATATTGTTTCTGAACTAAAACGTTTAACTAATAATCAATTACCTATCATTGGTGTAGGCGGTATTGATGACGTTCAATCGGCTAAAGAGAAGATGAACGCAGGGGCTGATTTGATTCAAGTTTACACTGGATTTATTTATAAAGGACCACAATTGGTCAAGTCGATCATTAACGACTTATAAGGATCAGTTATGTAAGCTTTTGATCGTTCGATAAATGTTCTAAAAAGACGTTTTAAAAATGGTCAAAAGCAGCTATACTCTAAGCTTATTGTCTTATTTTATTTTTTTAAGTACTAAGTAGGGAGGAGCAAATGTTACAAGCGTCAAAGCAATGGCAGTGGATAGCGTGTGCTGAAAAAAACCGCTTACTGCTTGATTTAAATGACGATATGCAACTATGCACCCCTTATAAACTAAGGCAATTAACAGATTGCACCTTTAAAAACCCTTACTTTAGTTTAGAAGACGCCGCTTTTTATGAGCAGGTATATTATTACCTCGAGCAGTTTAACTTATGGAATCCTGCGCAATTATGTCAAATAGCGCTCAATGCCACCGCGGTTAAGTTTCAATTAAAGCCCGTTTTAGCTAAAAGTTGGTTTTTTAAACCCTACACGGGTACAACACCTAGTACTGAAGCCGTTATCAACTTGAGCTCTGAATCTCAAACTGGCGAGTTTTTAATTGTGGAGCATTGCCCTGATGCTTCTGTGTGTATTAATTTAAGCGAAACCTTTGCGCTTGACGATAATTTATCACTCTCACAGTTTGAAGTGATCCGCGTATTAAACAACCGTGTTCACCCGCTTATTATCTCACAGTACGATAGTCAAACCGCTTAATCTAATTTAGTTTTCCCACCGTGTTTATGGCGTATTTGTACGCAAACCTATGTTATAATCCCGCGCAATTAGCTATTAAGGGTTTTTACTTTGCAATTTATCGCACTTACTTCTATCGGAATCGAAAATTTATTGGTTGATGAACTTACAGAGCTTGGCGCTACGGTGTCAAAACAAACTGTGGGTTCTGTTCGCTTTGAGGCTGACTCATTGCTAGCGCAAAAGGTGTGTTTATCAACACGCTTTGCTACGCGTGTACTTATGCTTATTGAAGAAAAAGAAGGCGTAAATGACAAAGACAGCTTGTATAAATTTGCACGCTTACAACCTTGGCAAGAGTGGTTTGGGCCTACGCAAACCTTTGCGGTTGACTTTAATGGCACAAACGACTCGCTTAAAAATACCCAGTTTTCAGGGTTAGTGATTAAAGATGCGATTGTTGATTATTTTAATGATCTGTATGAACAGCGCCCAAATGTTGATAAGCAAGATGCGAATGTACGAGTGGTTGCACGTTTAAATCGCCATGGTGTTTCACTTTATATTGATTATTCAGGCCCGCGTTTATCAGAGCGTGGTTACCGTCAAGGTCAAGGTAAAGCACCAATTAAAGAACATTTAGCTGCAGCAATTATTAAGCGCAGTGGCTGGCTTGAAAATGTTAATCAGCCTTTATTTGATCCCTGTTGTGGTGCTGGAACTATTTTAATTGAAGCCGCTGGAATGGCGCGTAATGAAGCGCCAGGTCTATTTCGTGAAGGCTTTGCGTTTGAACGTTTACCTAGCTTTAGAGTAGCAAAGTTTAAAGAACTAAAAGAGCAGCTTTTAGCAAATATTACCGATCCTAAATTGTGGTTGATTGGCCATGATTACGACGCAAATGTCCTTGATAAAGCCATTGCCAATGCGCAGCGCGCAGAACTTGATACGGTAATTAAGTTTAAACAAAGCGATGCAACTAAATTGACTGCGGTTGCTAAATTGCCGGGTGTTGTTATTTCTAATTTACCTTATGGTGAGCGAATTGGCTCTATGGCTGAGCTGGTTAACTTACATCGCAGTTTAGGTGTTGGCTTTAAAAAACACTTCAACCACTGGAAACTAGCTTTATTAGGCATGGATGAAAGCTTGTTTAAACTGCTTAAATTGGTGAAGCAAAAACGTTATAAATTTAAAAATGGTCCACTTGATGTTGAATTAAACTTGTATCAACTTGATGACAAGCAAGTGAGTCTTACCACGGATGACAAACCGGCTTTAAACTTTGAAGGCTCAATGGCTTTTGCTAATCGCTTGAAAAAGAATAAGCAAGGCTTAAAAAATTGGCTTAAACAAAATCAAGTACATGCCTATCGCGTGTATGATGCGGATATTCCTGAATATAACGTTGCGGTTGATATTTATGGTGATTCAGCGGTTATTTTTGAATACGCAGCACCAAAAGAAATTGATGAAAAAACCTCAGAAAAACGCTTGCAAGATGTTATTAGCTTAACAGCGCAACAACTGGATATTGCACCTGAAAACATTGCGGTAAAAGTACGTAAAAAGCAAAAAGGTGAAGAACAATATACCCCGATGGCTAAGCAAAACAGAACCATGGTGGTAGAGGAGTTTGGTGCTAAGTTTAAAGTTAACTTATTTGATTACTTAGACACCGGACTATTTTTAGATCACCGTCTTGCGCGTCGTTACATTCAAGAAAATGCAAAAGATAAACGCTTTTTAAATTTGTTTGCCTACACGGGAACAGCGTCGGTTCATGCTGCATTAGGCGGTGCAAAAGCAATTACTACCGTTGATTTATCTAAAACCTACCTAAAATGGGGGCAAGATAACTTTGCACTTAACGATATTAGCAATACACGTTATCGGTTTGAGCAAGCCGACTGTTTAAAATGGCTAGAGCATGCACAAGGCCAATACGACTTGATCTTTTTAGACCCTCCAACATTCTCTAACTCTAAGCGAATGAAAGATGCGTTTGATGTACAAAATGATCACATTAAGCTGTTAACTTGGGTTAAAAAAATATTGAGCCCATCGGGTACGCTTATATTTTCTAACAATAAACGCGGCTTTGTGATGGACGAAGTAGGGTTAATGGGCTTAGGCTTAAAAGCGGAAAATATTTCAGAAAAAACCTTATCTCCCGATTTTAAACGTAATAAAAAAATTCATAATAGCTGGTTAATTAAACATGGCTAAGTGGGTTTTATATCACACAGACGGTTGCCACTTGTGTGAGCAAGCAGAGCAACTGTTAAAACCGTTACTTTCATCAGCTGATGAATTACAACTTATTGATATTATGAGCGATGACTCATTAATTTTAGAGTATCAAATCAGTATTCCGGTTTTAAAAAATCAACAAGGTCAGCAATTGTTTTGGCCATTTACTGCACCTCAGGCGCAGCAGTTTTTAGCGCAAGCAGAATAAGAGTAAAGATTAATTATGGATTTAATTAGAATTTCAAAAGCACAATTAGCCTACGGTACGCACCCATTATTAGATAATGCCGATGCGGTTATAGAAAGCGGTGAACGTGTGTGTATTGTAGGGCGTAACGGTGCAGGAAAATCAACGCTTCTAAAAGTCTTAGATGGCCAAGTAATACTCGATGACGGCGAAATAAACCAAGTCGGTAGTTTAAAAATATCGCGTTTAGAACAAGATCCGCCTAAAGGCGCAAGCGGCACTGTATTTGATTATGTTGCCCAAGGTATGCCTGAAATTGCTAACTTACTGATTGATTTTCATCATGTAAGTACACAATTGCAAACAGATTGTACTGATCAGTTACTCAACAAACTAGAGCGCTTATCAAATAAGTTAGAAGCAGCTGATGGCTGGCGTTTTGATAGCCGTATTCAACTGGTTTTAACCCAACTAGAATTAACCCCCGATGCAAAACTAGAATCACTTTCTGGTGGTTGGTTACGTAAAGTTGCACTTGCGCGTGCGCTAGTGAGCGAGCCTGATTTATTATTACTCGATGAGCCTACCAACCACTTAGATATGACAAGTGTAATGTGGTTAGAGCAATTTTTAAAAGAGTTTAAAGGCGGGATTGTATTTATATCGCATGACCGTGCTTTTATTCGCGCCGTTGTAACACGTATTTTAGATTTAGATCGCGGTAAACTAATTTCTTATCCAGGTGATTATGCCACTTACTTAGAACAAAAAGCGCATGATTTAAAAGTGGAAGAAACGCAAAATGCATTGTTCGATAAGCGTTTAGCGGAAGAAGAAGCGTGGATCCGCCAAGGTGTTAAAGCGCGTCGTACTCGTAATGAAGGGCGAGTTCGTGAGCTTAAACAATTACGTAATGAGCGTAAAAAACGCGTTGATCAAGTAGGCAAAACCGATTTCAATATTGAAACGGCTGATCGTTCAGGTAAATTAGTGTTTGAAGCAAAACACTTAAACCATGCATTTAAAGATAAAATAATTGCTGATGACTTCTCTACTTTGGTTATGCGTGGTGATCGTATTGGATTAGTCGGCCCCAATGGCATTGGTAAAACGACCTTATTAAAGCTTCTATTTGGAGATTTAAAAGCAGACAGTGGCGAAATAAAGCAAGGTGTTAATTTAGAGTTTGCGTATTTTGATCAGTACCGTGAAAAGCTTGATGAAGAAGCGACCGTTCAAGATAACGTAGCTGAGGGTAAGCAAGAGGTCATGATGGGCGGGCGTTCTCGCCATGTATTAGGTTATTTACAAGACTTTTTGTTCCCGCCAGCACGTGCTCGTACCCCCGTAAAAGCGCTCTCAGGTGGTGAAAAAAATAGATTACTTCTGGCTAAGTTATTCTTAAAGCCATCCAATATATTGGTTCTTGATGAGCCTACCAACGACTTAGACATAGAAACGTTAGAGTTACTAGAAGATATCATCAATCAATACCAAGGTACTGTGCTGATAGTTAGCCATGACCGTGAGTTTATTGATAATACGTGTTCGAGTGTATGGGCCTTTGAGGGTAACGGCAAGGTAACAGATATCGTTGGCGGCTACAGCGATTATGAAGCCTATACCAACTATTTAGCAGAGCAAGAAAAGAAGCAGCAACAGCAGCCAGTTAAAAAGGTTGAAAAACCAGAGCCGGCACCCGTTAAAAGTAATAACAAAGCAAATAAACTCTCTTACAAATTAAAACTTGAACTAGAGCAACTACCTAATAAAATGGAACAACTTGAAGCTGAGCTTGAAAAACAACAAGAACGAGTAAGTCACGAAGACTTTTTCAAGCAAGACAGTGATGTAACAGCTAAGGAATTGAACCATTTAGCCCAACTTGAGTCTGACCTTGAAGCCGCTTTTGAGCGTTGGGAAGAACTTGAAGAATTAAAGAATCAGTAGTAAGGAATAAAATGAAATATAAATTACTCGCGGCCAGTGTTTTAGCAACACTGAGTACATCGGCATTAAGTGCTACCTATGCGTTAACGGAGTTAGGTAACTTTGAAAACGCAAAACATACTTATGTTACCGATGTGAGTGAAAACGGACATGTCATTGGGCTTGCTAATGGCTTATACAATATCCCAATTGATATTAGTTATATTGATTTTACCGATAGTTTAATTAAGAACGCTTATACTAATGAAGTAAATTCATTTGAACTAAGTGACAAAGAAATTACGTTTACACTTGATGACATCGAAAACAACGACGCTATTTATACCAATGCTGATGCGCATACTTTTATGGTTCGTTTTTTGTCAAACTTATCTGCTAACTTTGAATATCAAAAAATTAGCTCAATTGTTGCTACAAATTACAACAGTGGTGTAATTACAGAGCAATCTTTGTTTGATGTGGCTTCGGTTGATTATGATGGGTTAACGCGATCGACCAGCAATTTTTATAATGCTGTTGCACAGGACGGTACGACCGTAGGTTGGGGCAGTGCACCGTTTGATAAAATCACTTTTACACCAGATGGTGAAACTGAAGAAGAAACTTGGTTTACCCGAGAGTTTATAGAACGTGGTATTTTAATTTCTGAAGGCGGTGTAGAAGTGCCGCTTGTTCCAGAATTTACTGAACATGGTGGGACGAGTAAAGCGTCTGATATTGTTGCCACTGACACGGGTTACGTTGTTGTTGGTAATGTATCAGTGAGTATCCCTACAGAGAGACAAACCTTAATTGCTGATAATTGTGATGGTCTTGATGAACCTGTAATGACCTGTATTGAATCAATTAATAGTCGTAACACACGTGGTTTATTTAATAAAACAGCGGTTAAGTGGACATTAGATAGTGCCTATAATGTAACCTCAACAGAATTGTTAGGTTTAGCGCTGACACCAAAAGAAGATGAAGACAGTAACCCATTTATTAGTAATGCATTAGCGGTTAATAAAAATGGCGTTGCGGCCGGTTTTTCTAATACCCGTTACTTTGATAGAGATTCCACAATTTTAACGATGCCAGTTTACTTTAAAGATGGTGAAGTGGTTGATTTTATTGAACAAAGAGATGACTGGCAAAGTGGTAAAGCATTTGCTATCAACGATAACGATATTGTTGTAGGTTATGCGACCAAGCGAATAGAAGGCACGCTAAGAAACAAACTTTTTTACCATGATATAAATACAAACACGACCGCGTTTCCAGAAGGTTACTTTATAAGTTCAAGCTCATATGCAAATGACATTAATAATCAAGGTTACATTGTTGGTGAGGGTGAAATTGGTGAATCTGAGAACACCCGCCGTTCAGAAGCCTTCATTTATAAAATTGGCGATGACAAGATCACTAACCTAAATAAATTACTGCCTTGTTATGACAGTGATGGTGAAACCAGTTTCAGCTATAAAATGGTAGAAGCTAAATCGATTAATGAAAACAACGAAGTATTTGGTGTTGCGACTAAAACAGTTGAAAAACGAAATTCATTGGGCGGAGTTGTTACCGATGTAAATGGTAATATTGAATATGAAAGTGTAGCCGTTGCGGTAAAACTTTCGCCTATCCCTAATGGTGAAGTTGAGAATTGTAAAGCCCCAGATGCTGAATTTTACGAACGCAGTTCAGCGAGTTTTTCTTGGTTTGGTTTATTATTACTACCACTTGTTGGTTTAAGACGTGTATTTAGATTTTAAATGAGCTTAAATCGTTAAACAGAACGACTAAAAAACCCAACTTGTTATGTTGGGTTTTTTTTGTCTATAGTAATGTAAGCATTTAAAGGAAGAGAGGCTAATTATTTCTCATTCCCCATGCCCGTCTTACAGAGCGGCGCCAAATTAGATCTATTCCAAAGTAGCCAATAACACTGGCGATAGAGGCGCATACCAAAGAACCGACTAAGAATGCAGGGCCAATTGTCGTTAAGCTTTCTATAAACCATGCCCAACTGGCTTCGAACGCAAAGTGTTGTTCTGGTTGATTAAGTACTAATGTACCAACAAGGTAGGAGCCGTAAAAAATTGGCGGCATAGTCAGTGGATTAGTGATCCAGACTAGCGCAACAGAAATGGGTAAATTAACTCTCAAAATTATCGCTGCGGCAGCCGCGAGCACCATTTGAAAAGGAACAGGGATGAAAGCAAAAAAGAGCCCAACAGCAAAAGCACCTCGTGCCGAACGTCTATTTAAATGCCAAAGGTTAGCATCATGTAAAAGACGGCCAAATATTCTTAGCGATTTGTGATGTCTAATTTTATTTGGATCGGGTAAAAACCGTTGGATCGTTTTTTTAGCCATTTAAAGCAACCATTTACTTCTGTGTGGATGAGTCTTGGGTTTGTTATCGGAGTTGTTGTTACCGTATTTTATTACCAAACCCTTGAATTTACAGTTATCACAATTTCAATCCTCATTGTGAGCACGTATTTTAAGCCGTTTTTAACTGTATTGTTAGGCTTTATTTGCGGTATTTGCTGTGTAGCGGCACATTTTATCTTGTTTTATTCATTTGAATTACCTAATGAGCACGAAAAATATGCTTATTCTGTCAATGTTGTTGTCGAAGAGGTTATTTCTTCAACACCTCCACAATACGTAAAAGTGAAAATAACCCGTTTGGAAGATAGCGAATATGGTCAGTTTAGAGCACCTAATGCCTTATTAAGTATTAATTCAACACAACCTATTCAGCCAGGTGATGCTTTTACTGCTCAAGTTAGGTTAAAAAATTTTAGGGGGATTAAAAATTTTACTGTGTTCGACAGTCAACTCTATGCCTTTACACAAAAAATAGCGTTTAAAGGCACAGTATTAAATAAGCAGTTAGCGATTTACAACCGCCCACAAAATAATCATATCGCGGCTTATCGCACTTATGTCAAAAAGCTCGTAAGTAGTGCTGAGCTTAATTGGCTATATTACGTGCTCTTAACCGGAGACAAGTCGTTAATGACCTTTGAGCATAAACAATTAATGCAAAGTCTTGGGTTAAGTCATTTACTGGCTATTTCTGGATTGCATATCTCTTTGGTTTTCGGCTTTTGTTATTTTGCAGTGCGCTGTTTACTTAAGTTGATTAAGCCTGAACTAAATCAATCATTAAATATTGCTATTTTTTATAGCGCTGCTGGCTTTGTTGCCGCTTTTATTTATGTTTACTTGAGTGATTTCATTATTTCGGCAACCCGCGCCTTAATTATGTTGGGTTGTTATTTGTTGCTTTATTATTTAGCGAAGCAAGCGCTTAGATCGCGAAGTATTTTATATGCGTTGGTTATTATTCTAGCGGTTAATCCATTTAGTTTGCTTAATCCTGGCTTGTATTTTTCCTTTTTAGCGGTATGTATTATTTTTATGGTTTTAAAACAGTTTCCGCTGCGAGGTAATTCATTGTTAGCCAACATTCGCACTCTTTTTATTATTCAACTGGGATTATTTATTGGCTTATTACCGCTGTCATTATACTTTTTTAATGGCGTGAGTTTAGCAGGTTTAGTTTTAAATCTTGTCGCTATTCCCATTTTATCTTTTGTATTAATGCCTGCTTTATTTTTAAGTGTGTTGCTGGGGTTATTAACCGACTGGCATGCGTTTATTGTGTTGTATGATTTTCCACTGACCTATATTTATCAAATGTTGTTGGCAATACCGCAGCACATACGTTGGCTTAATGTTGGTCAGGTAAGTATAACCACTGTGGTGCTGCTTTATAGTGTCGTTCCTTTACTTTATTTTATTGAGCTTCGCGTACTGGCGTGTATTCCGCTTTTGACTTTACTGTCTAATTATTATTTTACGCAATCTAGTCTTTGGCAGTTGAACGTATTTGATGTAGGCCATGGCCTAATGGTACTGATAAAAAAAGACAAACATGCGTTTATTTATGATTTTGGCCCGAGTTACTTTAATCGCTTTAGTCGTGTGCCTAGTGTATTACTACCCTATATTGACGCCCATAATCTAACGGTAAGTACTGCGATTGTCAGTCATCAAGATAACGATCATGCCGGAGGTGTTGCGCATTTTAAAGCGGCCGGTTATGCATGGAGTTTTGATTATTTTCATCCAAATGGTGTATATAACGACTGTATAGCAACAACACGCGATTTTCATGGGTTGAGTATTAAAACCTTTACTAAAGAGGAATTTAATAATAGTAATGATAATTCCTGTATCGTTAAAATCTCAGCTGCAAACTATAGTGTGCTACTTACCGGTGACATATCAAAGACGCGAGAGTCTCAATTAATTAAAAAGGAAGATGATTTACAAAGTACCGTTTTGATAAGCCCACACCACGGCAGTGACAGCTCCTCGAGTGACGAGTTTATTAAGGCAGTAAACCCAACGATTGTGATTCATTCAAGTGCCTATCAAGGTCAGTGGCAATTTCCAAGTAAAGCGGTAGTTGAGCGTTACAATAAAATAAACGCCAAACAATATAGCACCGGTGATGTAGGACAAGTTAGAGTTGATTTTTATGCTAAGCACCTTGAGCTTACTACAGCGAGGGCGCAGGAAAGTTATTGGTTTATCAAAGATTGACGTTTTGTTTTGCTGTTGCTAAGGATACAATAGAGGCTGTCAGTGGTTTTAGAGAGTGTTATGGATCAAAGTACTACACAAATTTATAAACGGCTTGTTTCTTACGTTGGTGCCTATAAGTCGGTTGCCATCGTCGCAATTATTGGAATGATAGGTTATTCAGGTATGGATGCATTATTCATCCAACTGATGAAGCCGTTTATCGATGAAGGTTTAAATGAGCGTAATAGTCAGGTACTTACTTATGCGCCATTTGTGGTTATTGCGTTGGTGATCGGGCGTGGCGTATTTAATTTTATGTCATCGTACTGTTTAAGCTATGTTGGTTCGCAGGTAGTGCGTGCGCTTCGCCAAGAACTATTTGAGCATATATTACATTTGCCAGTATCGTTTCATGATAAAAACTCGACTGGCGACCTTATTTCAAAAATTACCTTTGATACAGAGCAAGTACAGCAAGCGATTACCAAAGCATTGCTTATTGTAGTTCGTGAAGGCGCTTTTGTGGTGTTTTTACTTGCAGTTATGTTTTATACCAGCTGGCAATTATCGTTAATCTTTTTAGTTATTATTCCATTAGTGGCTATTATAGTGGCGGTGGTATCTAAACGTTTTCGTCATATATCTAAAAATATTCAGTCTGCGATGGGGCAAGTTACCCGCAGCTCAGAGCAAATGCTCAGTGGTCACAAAGTGATCCACGGCTTTGGTGGTCAAACTCAAGAAATCGATCAATTTTCTAAAATTAATAATCATAATCGCCAGCAACGTATCAAAATGGATGCGACTAAGGCGTTAAGTGTCTCTATCATTCAAATTTTAGCCGCCAGTGCAATGGCCGTTATTTTATGGGTGGTGTCTATGCCCTCAATGATAGACAGTATTAGCTCTGGGGATTTTGTAGTGCTCATTTCTTCGATGATGATGTTACTACGCCCGTTAAAACAGCTTGCCAATGTGAACAGCGATTTACAACGCGGTATTTCAGCTGCGCAGAGTGTATTTTTAGTGCTAGATGAAGAAATAGAAAAAGACACAGGCACCTTATCGGTTGATAAAGTTAAAGGTCATATTGAGGTAAAAAATGTCACCTTTAAATACCCAACTAAAGACGAGCCGGTATTAAATAATTTGTCTATGACTATTAAAGCGGGCGAGAGCATTGCGCTTGTTGGCCGCTCAGGCTCGGGTAAATCCACCATATCAAACTTATTACCTCGCTATTATGATTTAGAAGCGCCCAGTGAAATATTACTGGATGGTATTGCTTTAAATGAATATAAGCTCACCGATTTACGTCGTCAATTTGCTTTAGTATCGCAGCAAGTGGTGCTTTTTAATGACACGATTGCAAATAATATTTGTTATGGCCTCCAACGCGATGTATCGATGGAAGAGCTTCATGCTGTGGCTAAACAAGCTCATGTCTGGGAGTTTGTTAAAGATTTACCGGAACAACTTAACACTATGGTTGGTGAAAATGGGGTGATGCTTTCAGGTGGTCAACGTCAACGTATCGCGATTGCTCGCGCAATATTAAAAGATGCACCAATTTTAATTTTAGATGAAGCGACCTCGGCGCTGGATACTGAATCAGAAAAACTCATTCAACATGCCCTCGATACATTAATGAAAGACAAAACGTCTATTGTAATTGCGCATAGGTTATCGACTATTGAAAATAGTGACCGCATTTATGTAATAGACAGTGGTCAAGTTATTGAAAGTGGTACCCATACAGATTTACTTGCTAACGATGGCACTTATTCTGCGTTATGCAAAATGCAGTTTGGTGAGCAAGGGTGAGTAAAATAGAGCAAAGCTGGTATAAACCTTTTAGCTTAATTACATTATTGCTATTACCACTGTCCGCTATTTTTGGCTGTATATCTTTGCTGCGTAGATATTGCTATAAGTTCGGCATTTTTAAATCGTTTATCAGCAAAACACCGGTTATTGTGGTTGGTAATATAAGCGTTGGCGGTAATGGTAAAACGCCGTTTGTATTGTGGCTTTATGATTATTTAACTGCTAAAGGTTTATCTGTTGGTTTAATTAGTCGAGGTTACGGCGGGCAAGCAGCTCATTACCCGTTATTGGTTACTGCACAAACGACTACACGAGAGGCTGGTGATGAGCCGGTGCTTTTATTTAATCGTTTACAGTGCCCATTAGTGGTTGGCCCTAATAGGCAACACAATATAGAAAAGCTCAACGCAAACTTTAAGCTTGATGTGATCATTTCTGATGATGGCATGCAGCATTACAAAATGGCACGCAGCATAGAATGTTGTATTGTTGATAGCGAAAGAAAATTTGGTAATGGTTTGCTAATGCCCGCAGGGCCACTGCGCGAAACCGTCTCTCGATTAAAGAGCGTAGACCTAGTAATTGAAAATGGCTCTGAGGATGAGTTTAGTTATCGCTTGCAGCCATCGGTTATTAAACGCGTTGCCGATAACACGGATATAGCGACGCCTTTAAAGGCTGCGCATGCGGTGAGTGCTATTGGTAATCCAGGTCGTTTTGAGGCTTCACTGCAAGCACAAGGTATTAAATTACTGTCTACACATCATTTTCGCGATCATTATGCTTATAGCGCTGATGATTTCGCTCAATTTGGCGATGACTGTGTATTAATGACAGAAAAAGATGCGGTTAAATGCCGTGATTTTGCAAAGCCTAATTGGTATTACTTGCCTGTTGATGCTAAACCAACAGCGGCGGTAATAAACACATTAAATTTACTATTAAAAGAAAAAGGGATCCATCATGGCCTTTGATACGAAGTTACTCGAAATTATTGCTTGCCCCGTGTGTAAAGGTAAGTTGCGCTTTGATAAAGAAAACCAAGAGCTGATCAGTACAGCTGCAAAGCTTGCTTATCCTGTACGCGATGATATTCCGGTATTACTTGAAAATGAAGCCCGAGAATTGTCTCTTGAAGAGGTAGAAAAGTGGAATTCGTAGTTGTTATTCCTGCGCGTTACGCTTCTACTCGTTTGCCAGGTAAACCACTTGCTGATATTTGTGGCAAGCCAATGATCCAACATGTCTATGAAAAAGCGTGTTTGTCGGGAGCGAGTAAAGTGGTTATTGCCACCGATCATCAAAAAGTATTTGATGTGGCTAAACACTTTACCAATGATGTATTGATGACTCGAGAAGATCATCAATCAGGGACTGAACGGTTAGCAGAAGTCGTTGATTTACTAAACTTATCAGAAGATACTATCGTAGTTAATGTGCAGGGCGATGAACCATTATTATCCCCTGATAACGTGTCACAAGTGGCTACATTATTAGCGCAATCAACCGCGCCTATGGCAACCCTAAGTGTTGCCATTGAAGAGCGTGATGAGGTGTTTAACCCTAACGCGGTTAAAGTGGTCAGCGATATTAATAAAAATGCCTTATATTTTTCAAGAGCCAGCATTCCATTTGATAGAAGTGCCATGATGGCTGAGCAGCAACCACTTAATTTAGCGCCTTTTCAACGCCATGTGGGTATTTACGCGTATCGCGCAGGGTTTATAAAGCAATATATTCAATTATCGGTATCACCATTAGAAGTTTTAGAATCACTAGAGCAGCTAAGGGTGCTTTACCATGGCTATGCGATTAAAATAGAGCAAGCGCTGGTGATCCCTCATGCTGGGGTTGATACACCAGAGGATTTAGCTAAAGTCGTTGCGCATATTCAAAGTAAAGCGCGTGAATAAAGCAGATACGCCTGTGTTAAAGGTGCAATACACGCACGATGATTTTTATATTATAACTAAACCTGCAGGGCTTAATTTTCATTCAGAAGAAAGCCCTGGTTTTGTGTTTCTTGCTGAGCAACAACTAAACGAAAAATTGTTTGCGGTTCACCGTCTAGACAAAGTGACTTCAGGGCTGATCATATTAGCGCGGCATAAAGACGCTGCGGCAAAGTTTACCCAGATGTTTACTGAGCATACTATTAATAAATTTTATTTAGCTGTAAGTGATTCTAAGCCTAAAAAAAAGCAAGGTTGGGTTAAAGGAGACATGGCGAAGTCACGTCGGGGTACTTTTAAACTATTAAACTCGCAAATAAATCCCGCTATAACGCGGTTTTATTCATTTAGTTTTAAAAGTGGTTTTAGAGCTTACCTATTAAAACCCTATTCGGGTAAAACCCATCAGCTCAGAGTTGCTTTAAAGAGTTTGGGTGCCCCCATAATGGGTGATGCGAGTTATGCAGGCAGCCCTGCAGAGCGTACCTATTTACATGCATTTGCGCTGGATTTTTTATGGAAAGGGCAAAAAATACAACATACCCTGTTGCCAGAATCTGGTGAAGAGTATGCGCAATTGATAAAACATCAAGATTTTAATTCTTGGCAAACGCCGTGGAAACTGGATTGGTAAATGAGTGAACAAGTAACTGATATCCGCTTTGGTGGTATTAAACGACTGTATGGTCAACAGCAATTTGAGTGGTTACAGCAAGCACATTTTTGTATTGTGGGTATTGGTGGTGTAGGCAGTTGGACTGCTGAAGCACTAGCGCGCACCGGCGTGGGCAAAATTACTCTAATAGATTTAGATGATATATGCGCAACCAATGTTAATCGTCAAATTCATGCGTTAACAGGCACTATTGGGGAAGCAAAAGTGGATGCCATGAAGGCACGCTGCGAGCTTATCAACCCTGAGTGTATAGTTAATGTTATTGACGATTTTATAACACTAGAAAATATTCAACAGCATATTCAAGGTTTTGATTATGTTATTGACTGCATTGATGCGGTAAAAGAAAAAGCGGCGTTAATCGCGCACTGTAAGCGTAATAAAATGCCTATAATTACCACGGGCGGTGCAGGTGGGCAAACTGATCCAAGTCAAATTACATTTGGAGATGTGGCAAAAACGACTCAAGATCCATTGCTTGCAAAGGTGCGCTATATTTTGCGTAAGCAGTATAATTTCAGCTCTAATCCAAAACGTAAATTTAATATTGACTGTGTGTATTCAACAGAGCAGCTTGTTTATCCTGGCAGTGATGGCAGTGTGTGCCATGCGAAACAAAATGCAGATGGCAGTATGAATATGGATTGTAATAATGGCTTTGGTTCGGTGACGATGATCACCGGTAGTTTTGGTTTTTTTGTTGCCGCTAAAGCAGTAAGAAAATATTTAGATAAGCGTACACGCTTGAACATTTAATTACAGATTACACATCATATTGTTAAAAAAGCGCTTAACGCGCTTTTTGTTTAGCTAAAGTTTGTATTTTTTCCACCATGGCGTTTATCCCATTGCCGCGAGAAGCGCTTAAGTGGCTAATTAAGCCGAGCTTTTCAAGTTCTTCATAGGCATTAACGCTTAATACCTCTTCAGGTGTCAAACCGTTATACAGGGCTAAAATTAACGCTAATAATCCTTTTACTATTCGCGTATCAGAATCACCAATCACAACCAATGCATTTTCTGTCAAATCAAACTCAACAAACATCCATACTTTACTTTCACAGCCTTGGACTAGCGCATCATCTGTTTTTAGTATATCGGCTAACGGCGGTAGTGTTTTGCCAAGTAACATAATTTCACGATACTTCTGTTGCCAGCTTGTACTGTGTTCAATTTTTTTACTTACCAGTTGGTATGTGAGTGTCATTATTTATCCAATTTAGTCTAATAAAGCGATGCATTCTTTGAGCGCAGTAATAAAATGGTCTACATCTTTGGTCGTATTATAAAATGCAAAACTTGCTCTTAGTGAGCCATTTAGTTGCAAATGAGTCATTAATGGCTGCGTACAATGATGACCACTTCGTACTGCAATACCATAACCGTCAAGTAAAGTTGCCAGATCATACGGATGTTCATTTTTATAATTAAAGCATAATGTACCAATGTTCGATTTTAGGTCGCTATAGATGCAAATACCATCTATTTCCATCAGTGCGTTTGCTGCATAAATAAACACATGCTGTTCATACTCTTTTAATTCTTGCTTATTGAGCACCATTAAATACTCAAGTGCCGCACCAAAGCCTAAAACACCGGCTATATTTGGGGTTCCTGCTTCAAATTTAGCGGGTGCACCACGATAAGTGCTATGAGTTAAAGTCACTTTTTCAATCATTTCACCGCCTGTTTGGTAAGGCGATAATGCATTAAGTGCGCTGTAGCGGCCATATAAACCACCTAATCCTGTTGGCCCCAGCATTTTGTGAGCTGAAAACACGTAAAAATCACAATTAAGCGCTGTTAAATTAGGTCTTAAATGCAGAGCGCCTTGTGCGCCATCGACTAAAGTTAGCGCATCTACAGCCTTCGCAGCAGTTATTAGCGGGGTTAAATCGGTAATATTGCCCAGCGCATTAGAGGCGTGAGTGATTGCAAGAAGTGCAGGTTTGGTGTGTTTAATCACGTCACAGCACTGTTTGATATCAAAAGTGGCATTGTCATTAAGTGGCAACGCTTTTAACGTTGCACCAGTGTATGCCGCGAGTTCTTGCCACGGCACAATATTCGCGTGATGCTCGATTGGGCTAATTAAAATGGTGTCGTCTGTTGTTAATGTATTTCTTAGGCCATGTGCAACTAAGTTAATCGCTTCAGTAGCGCCTTTAGTCCAGACGATTTCATTACCGCTTACCTGAAAGTAATCAGCAACGCGTTGACGTACTAGCTCATAAGCCGCTGTAGCTTGCTCACTCAGCGTATGACGTCCGCGGTGAACATTTGCATTCTGTGAGGTGTAAAAGTGTGTGGTGGCGTCAATCACACATTGTGGCTTTTGTGTTGTTGCAGCTGAGTCTAAATAAACCAAAGAGTAGCCATTGATTGTCTGATTTAGAGTAGGAAAGTCATTACGGATTTTTTTAGGATCAAACGAGGACACAGACATAGGCTCATAAAGTTAATCAAGTGGGCAGGAATTGTAATCTGTTTAAGATAATTCTCAAGTAGCAGGTAATAAAAAAGGCCGCAGAGGCGGCCTTTTAAACTAACTTAATGCTTAGCGCTTGTCAGTTGCTTTATAATCACGGTGTGTTTCACCTGTGTAAAGCTGACGTGGACGGCTGATCTTGTGGCCAGGTTGAGAAAGCATCTCGTCCCAGTGTGAGATCCAACCTACAGTACGTGCCATTGCAAAGATTACAGTGAACATGCTGGTAGGGATACCAATTGCTTTTAAGATAATACCTGAGTAGAAATCTACGTTAGGGTAAAGTTTCTTCTCAACAAAGTACGGGTCTTCTAGTGCAATTTGCTCTAGTTTCATTGCGATATCAAGCAATGGATCTTGAATGTTTAGCTCTGCTAACACTTCATGACATGTTTGACGCATTACTGTTGCACGAGGATCGAAGTTTTTGTAAACACGGTGTCCAAAGCCCATAAGACGGAACGGGTCCGCTTTATCTTTAGCTTTTGCTACGTATTCGTCAATGCGATCAACTGAGCCAATTTCTTCTAACATGTTTAAACATGCTTCGTTAGCACCGCCGTGAGCAGGGCCCCAAAGTGATGCAATACCCGCAGCAATACATGCATAAGGGTTAGCACCAGAAGAACCTGCTAAACGTACTGTAGAGGTTGATGCGTTTTGCTCATGGTCAGCATGAAGCATGAAGATTTTATCCATTGCTTTAGCTGTGACAGGGTTTACTTTGTATTCTTCAGCAGGCACAGAGAACATCATGTGTAAGAAGTTTTCTGCATAGCTTAAGTCATTGCGTGGGTATACAAATGGTTGACCGATGTTTGTTTTGTACGCCATTGCTGCAATTGTTGGTAACTTAGCAACTAATTTAATAGCGCTTGTTTTACGTTGAACTGCATCAGTGATATCCAGATCTTCATGGTAGAAAGAAGATAAAGCACCAACCACACCACATAGCATCGCCATTGGGTGAGCGTCAAAACGGAAACCTTGGAAGAAGTTTGCGATTTTTTCATCTAGCATAGTGCTACGAGTGATTTTTGTAGCGAAATCATCGTATTGCTCTTTAGTTGGTAACTCACCATTTAATAGTAAGTAGCATAACTCAACGTAGTTAGAGCTTTCTGCTAACTGTTCGATTGGGTAACCACGGTGTAATAAAACACCCTTGCCACCATCGATGTAAGTGATGGTAGATTCACAAGAACCAGTCGACATGAAACCTGGGTCATAAGTAAAGTGACCATGTGAGCCGAGTGTACGTACGTCAATTACATCTTGGCCAGCAGTACCTTGATAAATTGGAAGTTCGATTGGATCTAGCCCATCAATATGGACTGTGGCTTTCTTATCTGCCATCTATGTATCTCCTATTAAGATAACTATTCTGATTTTTATATTCTAAAATCTATTCTAAGCACATCTTTACATTTTAACGTGAAAGAGGGGTATAAAGTCAATTTTTATAAGTATTATGCACATATGTATAATAAATATTCGGTATAGATTGAATATTATACCATTGGCTAATTCGCAAACGACTCAAAGTAAACAAGAATTGTAAAAGAGTCTCCGGCTATATATACTAACGGAGGTTTTTAACCAATTTGTATTTGGGTAAACTTTTTTTTACATAATAATTTTCATAAAAAGTGAACTTTATTAGTATCAATACGTTTATTTTGATAGTTCCACCAGAAACATTTGGTGGGTTTTAGAAAAACAAGTAGATGAGCCCCACTGCGGGCAAGATGGGCAAGTAACTGTGAAAAAGCAAAGACCTGTAAATCTAGATCTAACAACTATATCTATGCCGGCAACGGCTAAAGCTTCAATTTTTCACCGCGTCACCGGTGTTGCATTATTTTTTGCTTTAACGTTTGTCATTTGGGCTTGGTCAGAGTCTCTTTCTTCAGCTGAAGGTTTTGAATTCGTCAAGAGTCTGTTTAACGGATTCATTGCCAAATTTATAGCTTGGGGCACCCTTTCTGTATTGGGTTATCACCTTATCGGTGGTATCCGTCACATTATTATGGATATGGGGCATTGGGAAGAACTTGAATCAGGCAATACTAGCGCTAAAATTGCGATGGCACTTGGCGTTGTGTTTGCTGTATTGGCAGGGGTGTGGATATGGTCTTAAATCAAGCAACTCTTAAACGTGATGGCGTACAAGATTTTGTATCTTTACGCACAACGGCATTAATAATCAGCGCGTATGCAATCTTTATTATTGGCTATTTTTTAGCAATGCCAGAAGTCACATATGAAGCCTGGACAGGCCTATTCTCAAACCTAGCAATGAAAGGGGCAACGTTAATCACCCTAGTTTGCATTATGGTTCATACCCGTATCGGCCTTTGGCAGGTTCTTACCGACTATGTAAAGAACGCTAAATTGCGTGCTTTTTTAGGCTTTGTACTAAACCTAATGGCTGTTGCTTACGTAGCTGTGGGTTTAATCGTTTTATGGGGTGTTTAAGTGAAATATTCTGTTCGTGAATTTGACGCCGTAGTAATTGGTGCCGGTGGTGCAGGTATGCGCGCTGCTCTTGCTATTACTGAATCTGGCAAAACATGTGCGCTAATCTCTAAAGTTTTCCCGACACGCTCACACACTGTATCTGCTCAAGGCGGTATTACAGTAGCGTTAGGTAACTCGCATGAAGATAACTGGGAATGGCATATGTATGATACCGTTAAAGGTTCCGATTTTATCGGTGACCAAGACGCTATCGAATACATGTGTCAAACTGGCCCAGAAGCTATTACTGAATTAGAAAACATGGGCTTACCATTTTCGCGTTTTGAAAATGGCCGTGTTTACCAACGTCCTTTCGGTGGTCAATCGAAAAACTTTGGTGGTGAACAGGCTGCGCGTACTGCAGCAGCAGCTGACCGTACGGGTCATGCATTATTACACCTTCTTTATCAACAAAACGTTAAAAACAAAACCAATGTATTCTCAGAATGGTATGCACTTGATTTAGTTAAAAACGATAATGGCGATGTAGTAGGCTGTACAGCGATTGAAATTGAAACAGGTGAAATCACTTTCTTCAAATCAAAAGCAGTTGTGTTAGCGACAGGTGGTGCAGGTCGTATTTTCGCATCAACAACCAATGCTCACATCAATACCGGTGACGGTGTTGGTATGGCTGCACGTGCTGGTATTTCTATGCAAGACATGGAAATGTGGCAGTTCCACCCGACAGGTATAGCTGGCGCTGGTACGCTAGTAACTGAAGGTTGTCGTGGTGAAGGTGGTTATCTTTTAAATAAAGATGGCGAACGCTTCATGGAACGTTATGCACCAAATGCTAAAGATTTAGCGTCTCGTGACGTTGTTGCTCGTTCAATGATGACAGAAATTCGTGAAGGTCGTGGTTGTGATGGTCCTTGGGGTCCTCACCTTAAGTTGAAACTTGACCACTTAGGCGAAGAAACGCTTAACTTACGTCTTCCAGGTGTATGTGATCTTGCTAAAACATTTGCTCACGTTGACCCTGCAAAAGAACCGATTCCAGTTATCCCAACATGTCACTACATGATGGGTGGTGTGCCAACAAACGTAAATGGTCAAGTACTTAATATCGATGCTGCTGGCAACGAAAAAGTAGTACAAGGTTTATTTGCTGTTGGTGAGATTGCCTGTGTATCTGTACATGGTGCTAACCGCTTAGGTGGTAACTCATTACTTGACTTAGTTGTATTTGGCCGTGCAGCAGGTAACTTCTTAGGTAAATACCTAAATGACGTTGAAATTTCTAAAGCAGCTTCAGAGTCTGACCTAGAAGCGTCTCTTGCGCGCTTTAACCGTTGGGAAAACTCAACAGCTGGTCAAGGCGAAGACCCAGTTCAAATCAAGAAAGACCTACAACAATGTATGCAGCTTAACTTCTCGGTATTCCGTGAAGGTGACTCAATGGCTACAGGTCTTACTGAACTTAAAGAAATCCGTGAACGTTTACAGCACGCGCGTCTTGATGACAAATCATCAGACTTTAACACCATGCGTATTGAATGTTTAGAACTAGACAACTTAATGGAAACAGCTTACTCAACTGCAGTAGCTGCAAACTTCCGTACTGAAAGCCGTGGCGCACACTCTCGCTTTGACTTCCCAGATCGTGATGACGAAAACTGGTTATGTCACTCAGTATTTAATCCGGTAACGGATGAAATGAGCAAGCGTAAAGTAAACTACGAGCCTAAAACACGTGAAGCTTTCCCACCTAAAGCACGTACCTACTAGGAGCGAGACGATGGCACAAGTACAATTTTCAGTTTATCGTTACAATCCGGATGTTGATAACGCACCTCGTATGCAAGATTACACTTTGCAAACTGAGGAAGGCCAAGACATGATGGTATTGGATGCACTTTTACTATTAAAAGAGCAAGATCCTACACTATCGTTTCGTCGTTCATGCCGTGAAGGCGTGTGTGGTTCAGACGGCGTAAACATGAATGGTAAGAACGGTTTAGCATGTATTACTCCTTTATCTACGCTGCAAAAAAATGGCAAAGGTAAAATCGTAGTGCGTCCATTACCTGGACTTCCTGTTGTTCGAGACCTTGTTATTGACATGAGTCAGTTCTACACTCAATACGAAAAAGTAAAACCGTATCTAATTAATGATGAGCCTGCTGCAGGTGAACGTCTTCAATCTATCGAAGAACGTGATAAATTAGATGGGCTTTACGAGTGTATTTTATGTGCATGTTGTTCTACATCGTGTCCTTCTTTCTGGTGGAATCCAGATAAGTTTATAGGTCCAGCAGGCCTTCTTCATGCTTACCGTTTCTTAGCTGATAGCCGAGACACAGCAACAGAAGAGCGTTTAGCTGACTTAGACGATGCATTCAGTGTGTTCCGTTGCCACAGTATCATGAACTGTGTTAGCGTTTGTCCTAAGGGTCTTAATCCGACCAAAGCAATTGGACAAATAAAATCTATGTTATTAAACCGCTCGGTTTAATTTCTAGTAGACGAAAGATGGCTAATAATTTATTAGCCATCTTGTTATATAACTATTAATTTCTGCGCTAAAAAAAAGGGCTTATAAATGCACGAAGGTGTGATGAAGGCATGGCTAGAATCTTCACATTTAAACGGCGGTAACGTTGCTTATGTTGAAGAGCTTTATGAAGCGTATTTAGACGATGCGACTTCGGTGCCAGAAGAATGGCGAGAAGTGTTCGAACAGTTACCAAAAGTAGATGGTGTGGATGTTGAAGTAAAACATTCAGAAGTTCGTTCACAATTTGCGGCGCTTGCTAAAAACAAGCATAGAGAAGTAGTGGTAGCAGAGGGCAGTGGTGGCGACCTTAAACAGGTTAAAGTACTGCAACTTATTAATGCTTTCCGTTTTCGTGGACACCAAAATGCAAACCTAGATCCACTAGGTATTTGGCAACGAGAACGTGTACGAGATTTAGAGCTAGAGTACCACGACTTATCGGATGCTGACTTTGACCGCGAATTTAACGTAGGATCGTTTGCCGTTGGCCGCGATACTATGCCTTTAGGTGAGTTATACCAAGCACTAAAAACCACTTACTGTGGTTCTATTGGCGCCGAGTATATGCACATCACATCAACAGAAGAAAAGCGTTGGTTACAACAGCGTTTAGAGTCTGTTCAGTCTAGGCCAAAATTTGATAAAAATGAAAAGCTACGAATCCTCAAGGGATTAACGGCGGCTGATGGTCTTGAAAAATATTTAGGGGCTAAGTTCCCGGGTGCTAAGCGTTTCTCACTTGAAGGTGGCGATGCGTTAGTGCCTATGTTAAAAGAGCTTATTCACCGCGCCGGTGAAAGTGGCCAAAAAGAAGCCGTTATTGGTATGGCTCACCGCGGTCGCTTAAATGTTCTTGTTAATGTGCTAGGCAAAAATCCATCAGAACTTTTTGATGAGTTTGCTGGCAAGCACAAAGAAACGTTAAGCTCAGGTGATGTTAAATACCACATGGGTTATTCATCAGATTTCGCGACTAAAGGTGGCAACGTGCACATGGCACTTGCGTTTAACCCGTCGCATTTAGAAATCGTAAACCCGGTGGTTATGGGCTCTGTGCGTGCACGTCTTGATCGTCTTAATGACAAAACAGGCAGCAAAGCACTTCCAATCACTATCCACGGCGACTCAGCAATTGCAGGTCAGGGTGTTGTTCAAGAAACGTTTAACTTATCGCAAACTAATGCATTTAGTTGTGGCGGTAGTATCCGTATTGTTGTTAATAACCAGGTTGGTTTTACAACAAGTAAAAAAGACGATGTACGCTCAACTGATTACTGTACTGATATCGCAAAAATGGTTCAATCGCCAATTTTCCACGTAAACTCTGACGATCCTGAAGCGGTTGCTTTTGTAACTCAACTCGCGCTTGATTTTAGAAATCAGTTTAAACGTGACGTTGTGATTGACCTTGTTTGTTACCGTCGCCATGGTCATAACGAAGCTGATGAGCCTAACGCTACACAGCCAATTATGTACCAAAAAATTAAAAAACACCCAGTACCTCGCTTAATCTACGCGGATCAGCTGATTTCTGAAGGTTCTTTCACAGAAGATGAAGTGAAAGCGCTTGCTGATGATTACCGTAATGGTTTAGACGATGGCAACTGTGTTGTTGAAGAAATACAGCCAGAAACATCACACTCTTCAGATTGGGCTAAGTATGTAGGCCATGAATGGAGTGTTGATTACGATGCTAGCGTTTCGGTAGAAAAGCTTAAAGAACTTGGTAACTTAGTTGCAAGTTACCCAGAAGAGTACAAAGCACAATCTCGTGTTAAAAAAATATACGATGATCGTAAAGCAATGGCTGCTGGCGAAAAACCACTTGATTGGGGTATGGCAGAAACTTTAGCGTATGCAACTATTGCATCTGAAGGCACTGATATTCGTCTAACTGGACAAGATTCAGGCCGTGGTACCTTCTTCCACCGTCATGCGGTTGTTCATAGTCAAAAAGATGGTGCAACGTATTTACCATTACAGAACCTTAGTGAAGATCAAGGTACGTTTGAAGTTTTTGACTCGGTACTGTCTGAAGAAGCGGTATTAGCATTTGAATATGGTTATGCAACTGCAGAGCCGACTTCATTAGTATTGTGGGAAGCACAATTTGGTGATTTCGCTAATGGTGCACAGGTGGTATTTGACCAGTTCTTAAGTTCAGGTGAGCAAAAGTGGGGTCGCTTATGTGGCTTAACGTGTTTGTTACCTCATGGCTATGAAGGTCAGGGTCCAGAGCACAGCTCGGCTCGTCTAGAACGCTTTTTACAGCTTTGTGCTGATCACAATATGCAAGTGTGTGTACCATCAACACCGGCTCAAGTGTACGCAATGCTACGTCGTCAATCAGTTAGACCACTGCGTCGTCCATTGATTGTAATGACACCGAAATCGTTATTACGTCATCCATTAGCAACATCGACACTTGAAGAGTTATCTGAAGGTGTGTTCCACAATATCATTGATGAGATTGATGAGATTGATGAGATTGATGCTAAGAAAGTTGAACGTGTTGTATTTTGTAGCGGCAAAGTTTACTACGAACTATTACAAGAGCGTCGTAAACTTGAGCAAGACAATATTGCAATTGTTCGTGTTGAACAGCTTTACCCGTTCCCACATGACGAAATGAAAGCAATTATTGAACGCTACCAGCACGTTACTGATTTTGTGTGGTGTCAAGAAGAGCCGCAAAACCAAGGCGCTTGGTACTGCTCACAACATCACTTTGTTGATGCAATTCCTCAAGGTGCAAAATTGAAATATGCAGGTCGTAAGGCGTCAGCATCTCCTGCATGTGGATATATGTCAGTACATACTAAAGAACAACAAGCGCTCGTTGCCGACGCGCTTACTATAGAAAAGAAAGGATAAGCAATGAGCACAGAAATTAAAGTTCCTGTTCTTCCTGAGTCGGTTGCAGATGCTTCCGTTGCTACATGGCATGTAAGTGTTGGCGACAAAGTAAGCCGTGACCAAAACTTAGTAGATATTGAAACAGACAAAGTGGTTTTAGAAGTGGTTGCACAAAATGACGGTGTAATCACTGAAATTTCACAAGAAGAAGGTGCTACGGTACTTGGTGACCAAGTGATCGGTTTAATTGGTGATGCGCAAGAAGCATCACCAAGTAAAGAGCCAAAAGAAGATAGCTCAGCATCAGAAAAATCAGAAGACGCGCCGGCGGCGCAATCAGCACCAGCATCAGAAGGTAAAGAAGTGGATATTAAAGTACCTGTACTTCCAGAATCAGTTGCAGATGCAACAATTGCTACTTGGCATGTTCAACCAGGTGACGCGGTAACACGCGACCAAAACTTGGTAGATATCGAAACAGACAAAGTTGTACTTGAAGTGGTTGCCCAAGAAGACGGCGTTATGGGTGAAATCATTCATGACGAAGGCGACACTGTTCTTGGTGAGCAAGTAATTGGTAAAGTAAAAGCAGGCGCTGCACCCGCTAAATCTGACGCTAAAGCGGACGCACCAGCAGCCAAAGAAGAAAGCTCAAGTGAGGGTTCAGATGTGTTAACGCCATCAGTTCGTCGTTTAATTGCTGAGAAAGGCCTTGATGCATCAAAAATCAAAGGTTCAGGCAAAAATGGTCGTGTGACTAAAGAAGATGTTGATCAATTCTTAAAATCACCTGCACCAGCGGCAAAATCAGAAGCAGCGCCAGCAGCACCTATGGGTGACCGTACACAAAAACGTGTGCCTATGACACGTTTACGTAAAACAATTGCGAATCGTCTTCTTGAAGCGAAAAACTCTACTGCAATGTTAACTACATTTAACGAAGTTAACATGAAGCCAATCATGGATCTTCGTAAGCAGTACCAAGAAGTATTTGAAAAGCGCCACGGTATCCGTTTAGGTTTCATGTCTTTCTACGTGAAAGCAGTGACTGAAGCGTTAAAGCGTTTCCCAGATGTGAATGCATCAATTGATGGCGATGATATTGTTTACCACAACTATTTCGACATCAGCATTGCTGTTTCTACACCTCGTGGCTTAGTAACACCTGTACTTAAAGACTGTGACAAGCTATCTGTTGCAGAAATCGAAAAGGGTATTCGTGAGCTAGCGCTTAAAGGTCGTGATGGTAAGCTAACACTTGACGATATGACCGGCGGTAACTTCACTATCACCAACGGTGGTGTATTCGGTTCGTTACTATCTACTCCAATTATTAACTTACCGCAGTCTTCAATTTTGGGTATGCACAAAATCCAAGATCGTCCAATGGCTGTAAACGGTAAAGTTGAAATCTTACCTATGATGTACTTAGCGTTATCTTACGATCACCGCCAAATCGATGGTAAAGAATCAGTTGGTTTCTTAGTAACAATTAAAGAGTTACTTGAAGATCCAACACGTTTACTGCTAGATGTTTAATTAAGTAGTATGAAATATAAGCTGTGAGTTAAAATCACAGCTTTTTTTTTGCGCCTAAGGTCATACTGGGGTTTTCATGTAGCGCCATGAGATCTATACTAGGCACGCAATTTGGGATAGTTGTTTATTTGCATAAATATTCAGCTCTTTTAATATAAAAAATTGGATAAAGCATCATGAATTTGCATGAGTATCAGGCAAAACAACTTTTTGCCGAATATGGTTTACCAGTTTCTCAAGGTTTCGCTTGCGATACACCTGAAGAAGCTGCAGCAGCTGCTGAAAAAATTGGCGGCGATATGTGGGTTGTTAAAACTCAGGTTCACGCAGGTGGACGTGGTAAAGCTGGCGGTGTAAAGCTAGTTAAAACTATCGACGAAGTTAAAGCGTTTGCAGCTAACTGGTTAGGTAAAAACCTAGTTACTTACCAAACAGACGAGAAAGGCCAGCCAGTTGCTAAAATTTTAGTAGAAAGCTGTACTGACATCGCTAACGAACTGTACCTAGGTGCTGTTGTTGACCGTGCTTCTCGTAAAGTTGTGTTCATGGCGTCTACTGAAGGCGGCGTTGAAATTGAAACTGTTGCTGAAGAAACACCAGAACTTATCCACAAAGCTGAGATCGATCCATTAGTAGGTCCTCAAGCTTACCAAGCACGTGAGCTTGGTTTTAAATTGGGTCTTAACCCAACGCAAATGAAACAGTTTGTTAAGATCTTCATGGGTCTTGGTAATATGTTCAACGATTTCGATTTCGCATTACTTGAAATCAACCCGCTAGTAATCACAGATGAAGGTAACCTTCACTGTCTAGATGGTAAAATCGGTATCGATGGTAATGCACTTTACCGTCAACCTAAAATCCGTGAAATGCACGATCCATCTCAAGAAGATGCGCGTGAAGCTCACGCAGCAAGCTTCGAGCTTAACTACGTAGCCCTTGATGGTAACGTAGGTTGTATGGTTAACGGTGCAGGCCTAGCAATGGGTACTATGGACATCGTAAACCTACACGGTGGCAAGCCAGCTAACTTCCTAGATGTTGGTGGCGGCGCAACGAAAGAACGTGTATCTGAAGCATTCAAAATTATCCTTTCAGATGACAACGTTAAAGCTGTTTTAGTTAACATCTTCGGCGGTATCGTTCGTTGTGACATGATTGCAGAAGGCATCATTGGCGCAGTTAAAGAAGTAGGTGTAACAGTACCAGTAGTTGTACGTTTAGAAGGTACTAATGCTGAACTAGGTCGTGAAGTACTTGCTAAGTCTGATCTAAACATCATCGCTGCTGAATCATTAACAGACGCGGCTGAAAAAGTTGTTGCTGCTGCGGAGGGCAAATAATGTCTGTATTAATCAATAAAGATACAAAAGTTATCTGTCAAGGTTTCACTGGTGGTCAAGGTACTTTCCACTCAGAGCAAGCGCTTGAGTACGGTACACAAATGGTTGGTGGTGTAAGCCCAGGTAAAGGCGGTCAAACGCACCTTGGTCTTCCAGTATTTAACACTGTACGTGATGCTGTAGAAGCAACTGGCGCAACTGCATCAGTTATCTACGTACCAGCACCTTTTTGTAAAGATGCAATCTTAGAAGCTATCGATGCTGGCATCGAGCTAATTGTTTGTATTACTGAAGGTATTCCTACACTTGATATGGTTGACGTTAAAGTTAAACTAGATCAAACAGGTACACGTATGATCGGTCCTAACTGTCCAGGTGTTATCACTCCTGGTGAGACTAAGATTGGTATCATGCCTGGTCACATCCACAAGCCTGGTAAAGTAGGTATTGTTTCTCGCTCTGGTACTTTAACGTACGAAGCGGTTAAGCAAACTACAGATGCTGGTTTTGGTCAGTCTACGTGTGTTGGTATTGGTGGCGACCCAATCCCAGGTACTAACTTTATCGACGTTTTAGAAATGTTCGAAAAAGACGACCAAACTGAAGCAATCGTAATGATTGGTGAAATTGGTGGTACTGCAGAAGAAGAAGCTGCAGAGTACATCAAAGCTAACGTAACTAAACCTGTTGTTTCTTACATTGCTGGTGTTACTGCACCAGAAGGTAAGCGTATGGGTCACGCTGGCGCAATCATCGCAGGCGGTAAAGGTACTGCTGATGAGAAATTTGCTGCATTAGAAGCTGCGGGCGTAAAAACTGTACGTTCACTGGCTGATATTGGTAAAGCACTTAAAGAAAAAACAGGCTGGTAATCAGCGTTTATTCTTTAAAAAGGCTCGCAATTGCGAGCCTTTTTGTTATGTATGGCTAGAGCGTATTGCCCTTAATCTTAAAACGGGTAACTAATATGTTGAAAAAATCGCAGAGATAAATCTTGGCGCTGCTTATTAATAGCTAATTCATCACAGAATGCATGAACGGTTTTCTCTACTTGGTTCATAAAGCGACCATAGCCAATCTCATGTTTGTTATGTGCGGCGGCAACAATCACAAAATGTAGCGTCTCTACGAGTTTATTTTCATCAAAAAATACTTTTATTTGCGGCGCTGAATCTTCTATATCAAAACTAATTTTTTGTAACTCACCATTTCCCTCATTTCTATCTACTTCACTATTACGAATTATTGGCATTGCCCCATTGGCAACCATCGCTGCATGGGTGAGTTTATTATCTTCACAAAGTTGAGTAAATAACTGCAAAAAGTGGTTATAAAACGGTTTATAAGTATGGCTATTAATTTGTGTTTGAAATTGCGTTTTAATATTACGTGACACGGGAATAGAGAAGGTGACGTAAGTCATTTCAGCATGGCTACTAGGTATTGCGCATTGTCTGGATTGATAACGAGGGTATAAACTTCTTAGTTTATATCCATAGCTTTCTTTATTACCTTTTTCTTTAGCGAATAAATCATAGGTTAAATGTTGATGATCGCGTAGCTTAAAGCTTGGCTGGTCTAAGAATAACTGATCTTGTAAATGACTCAATACTTTTTGTACATTGGTATGAAATTGCGCAGAGTGGGCACGTATATCTTCACCAGTAGCTAAAAACAATAGGCGTATTTTTTTACTTTGCTGATTTTCTGTGTGATGAAGTTTATGCGCTTCATGGTAACGAGGGTTATAAAAAAACAACATTTGCTTATCGGTTTCAAGTTGGTAAGACTCATCATGAAATCTCACCACGGGGAGTTTATCATTTGCGAGTAAATGGACATTATGCAGTTCATATTCATCACATGATGCAAATAACTGACGCGCAATTCGTTCATAGCAAGCATTAATATTACTGAAGTTTTTATAAAAATCTTCATTAGGTGTAATTTCGGCTAATAAGTAATGATTTGCACGTGCATTACTTGGAATATATATGCGGTGTTGATTTAATGAGGCCATCTTCGTTCCTTTAAGTTGGGGTTATTCGTTTACTATAAATCGCTTTAATGACTTTAATATTGCGCTAAAACAAATTTTGCTCATAAACTATCCCTTATCTAACAAACTTTGGTAATAACTGCATAAACCCGCATCTATTACTGTATGTTAAGGTTGGTTTTTGTAATAATGCAGTAGTTTTGTTATCACGCAATATACAGAGGTTTATAATCCTATGGCGGAAATCGAGAATCGCCCAAATAACTTTATTAGAACCCGAATTGATGAAGATTTAGCAAGTGGAAAACATGCCACAACGCATACCCGTTTTCCACCTGAACCTAATGGCTTTTTACATATTGGCCATGCAAAATCAATTTGCTTAAATTTTGGTATCGCCAAAGACTATAACGGTTTATGTAACCTTCGTTTTGACGATACAAACCCAGAAAAAGAAGATATTAACTACGTTAATTCAATTAAAGAAGACGTACAGTGGTTAGGGTTTAATTGGGATGGTGAGATTAAGTATTCGTCAAACTATTTTGATGTGCTTTACGGCTATGCAGTAGAGCTAATTGAAAAAGGCTTAGCGTATGTTTGTTTTTTAACTGCAGATCAAGCTCGCGAATACCGTGGTACATTAAAAGAGCCTGGTAAAAATAGCCCATACCGCGAAACATCACCTGAAGAAAACCTCGCATTATTTGAAAAAATGCGTAACGGTGAATTTAAAGAAGGTGAATGTGTCCTTCGCGCTAAAATAGATATGGCCAGCTCATTTATGGTGCTGCGCGATCCAATTATATACCGTATACGTTTTGCTAATCATCATCAAACAGCGGATAAGTGGTGCATTTACCCAATGTACGACTTCACGCATTGTATTTCTGATGCACTTGAAGGCATTACTCATTCATTATGTACGCTAGAGTTCCAAGATAACCGTCGTTTATATGACTGGGTATTGGATAACATCAGCCTTGAATGTCACCCGCAACAAATTGAGTTTTCACGTTTAAACCTTGAATACACAATTATGTCAAAGCGTAAGCTTAATGACTTAGTGGTTAATAAGCACGTAGAAGGGTGGGATGATCCGCGTATGCCAACCATTGCGGGTCTGCGTCGTCGTGGTTATACACCGGCATCTGTTCGTGAGTTTTGTCAGCGTATCGGTATTACCAAGCAAGAAAACATGGTTGAAATGGGTATGCTTGAAGCGTGTATCCGTGATGACTTAAACGAAAATGCTCCGCGTGCTATGGCTGTACTTGATCCAGTGAAAATTGTGATTGAGAATTATGAAGCCGATAAAGTAGAAACGCTTTCTGTGGCTAATCACCCAAATAAAGAAGAAATGGGTCGCCGTGAAGTGCCTTTCACGCGTGAAATTTTTATCGAACGCGAAGATTTCCGTGAAGAAGCTAACAATAAGTTTAAACGTTTAGTGCTTGATAAAGAAGTACGCTTACGTGGTGCTTATGTGATTAAGGCAGAGCGTGTTGAAAAAGACGACAATGGTGAAATTACCACTATTTACTGTACTTACGATCCTGAAACATTGGGTAAAAATCCAAGCGATGGTCGTAAAGTAAAAGGGGTTATTCATTGGGTATCTGCGCCTGAGTCAGTGACAGCTGAAGTACGTTTATATGACCGTTTATTCAGTGTGCCTAACCCTGCAGCCGCAGAGGACTTTGAAAGCACGTTAAACCCAGACTCATTAGTGGTTATTTCTAATGCTAAACTTGAACCTTCATTGGCTAATTCTGTACCTGCACAAGGTTTTCAGTTTGAGCGTACCGGTTATTTCTCACGTGATACTAAATCAGAAAACCTGGTATTTAACCAAACGGTAGGCTTACGTGATTCGTGGGCTAAAATAGAGCACAAATAATATTGCTCTATTTTTTAGTTATAAAAAAACCTGCTTAATCGCAGGTTTTTTTTTATTAAACTAAATAGGCTTTTAACTATTGCTTTGCGCAAACGCTTTACACGCGTCTTTATCTTCACATTCGCCATATAGGTAAAGAGAGTGATTGGTCAGCTTAATACCGTTTTCTTCAGCTATTTCAAGTTGACGACGTTCAATTAAATCATCTTCAAACTCAACAACTTTGCCACATTTTAAACACACTAAGTGGTCATGGTGAGTGCTGCCAGAAAGTTCAAATACTGACTTACCGCCTTCAAAGTGGTGACGGCTTACAATTCCTGCATCATCAAATTGATTTAAAACACGGTAAACAGTCGCAAGACCAATTTCTTCGCCTAGATCTAATAAAACCTTGTAAACATCTTCAGCGCTTATGTGTTGGTTATCTGGAGATTGAAGAATCTCTAAAATTTTAATACGCGGTAAAGTTACCTTTAGCCCGGCTTTTTTAAGTTCCAAGTTATGATCAGTCATTAAATCTGTCTCAATTTTATTTAGTTATACTAGACATCTTGCAAGATGTACTCGTCACAATAACAGTTAGGATAACGTGCCTTAGCAGGAAGTGCAAAGAACAATTGATCTATATCAATATTAACGCGGAAAATGCTAACTGTTTGATAATATTTTAAACAGTTAGCATTAAAAAGGGGGGATTAATCTGCTAACTCACTTAAGCACATTTCATCATACACCTGAGCACACCACTGTTTAACACGCTGCTCAGTCAATTCTGGCTGACGGTCTTCATCAATACCTAAACCAACAAAATGCTTGTCATCAGCCATGCCTTTTGATGCTTCAAAATCATAACTGTCTGTAGGCCAATGGCCTACAACAATAGCGCCACGTTCTGTTACGATATCGTTGATCATGCCCATAGCATCTAAGAAGTATTCTGCATAGTCTTCTTGGTCGCCACAGCCAAAAATAGCCACTAGTTTACCTTCAAAGCTTACTTCTTCAAGCTCAGGAAAGAAATCATCCCAATCACATTGCGCTTCACCATAATACCAAGTTGGAATACCGAATAATATCAGATCAAACTCAGCAATCTCTTCTTTAGAGCTTTTTGCAATGTCATGCACAGCAACGAGCTTTTTACCCAATTCTTTTTGGATCATTTTTGCTACGTGTTCTGTGTTACCTGTGTCACTTCCGAAAAAAATGCCTACACTTGCCATGGATTTAAACCTTTTATCTATCAATAGCCAATCTTTCTTGTAAAATTGTTTCGATCAACGCACTGCGGCTAATATTTTGTGCATCTGCCATATCACTCAGTGCCTGATACAGCTGTGACGAAACTTTAAATTCAACACGCTTTAAACCACGTGCCTTATCTCTTTTTATTTGATTACGTTTATTAACCTTTAACTGCATATCCCGAGGAAGGGGATTTGTTTTAGGTCTTCCTGGACGTTTCTCGTATTCAAATAAATCAAGCGTTGTTCTATCTGTTTCTGACTTGGCCATGCTTAACCTACACCCGCACCTTGCCAAAATACCTGAATAAGTCCTTTGGCAATAAAGCCAGAGCAACCTAAAAAGAGTACCAGCCACACAATATAACGACCAAATTTAGGCACATTGCCGCTTTTCAGTACGTCTTTAATTGCCAAGCCGATAAAAATAAAAATACCTGCTAAGCCAAAATACAACCCTAAGGTATCAAATTCGTTAATAAACTGACTGACCATCGACGTATAACCTTTAAATTAAACGGCGCGTACTATAGCACATAAATCTTTAATTATTTAGTGTGATAAATCAAAAACACGCCATAAAAATAACATTAAACTGCAGTTAAAAAATCATTGATTGCTTTGTTTACAGCCTGTGGTTTTTGAGCATGTAACCAATGACCCGCACCATGAATGATTTTTGCACTGACGTTTTTAAACAGCGCATTAATCGCTTCGCGATGCTCGGTTAAAATGTAGTCAGAGTCATTACCTTTAATAAACAGAGTTTCGCACAAACAAGAATTATTTGCATTAATGTTTGCGGTAATAGTTGAATATTTATCATCGAGCACAGGTAAATTAAAGCGCCAAACAAAGTGCCCATCATCATTTTTATATAAACTTTTTAATAAAAACTGACGTACACCTAACTCCTCTATATACGGTTGCATTATTAAATCAGCTTGCTTTCTATCACTAATATCTGCATTTTTTACTGCATTTAAAGCCTCAAGTATTTGAGTATGGCGCGCAGGGTAGCTCACAGGCGCAATATCAAGAACCACTAGTTTATCGACTAAATCAGTATGGCTCAGTGCTATTTGCATCGCCACTTTGCCGCCCATGGAATGCCCTACAAGGTGGGCTTTTTGTATTTTTAATTTCGCCATTAATTCCACAATGTCATTGGCCATTGCAGTATAATCCATTTCATCGCTGTGGGGCGAAAGGCCATGATTACGTAAATCAACATTGGTTACGCAAAAATGCTCGCTTAATGGCTTTGCAATCACATTAAGGTTTTCTAAAGAGCCAAACAGTCCATGGATCAAAATAACATTTGGACCTTGACCAATTTGTTTGTAATTTAATTGCATAGACGTCTCCTTCAATTTTGCGCATAGTTTGCCGAGCATTACCCTAAAAAGCAAAAAATACAGATATTATTTGTATGTTGGACTCAAAAATACCTAGCTTCCTGATTATTTGGTCATTATTAATTACTACTATGTTTAGAGTCGCGTGGGTTGTAACTCGCATTTCTAACTGGATTGGGTATAATCAGCTAGAAAGAAAAATGTGACCCGTAATGACAGGAAGAACATGAAACAAATCGACATAGACGACGAGTTATATCAGTACATTGCAAGCAATACACAGAGTATTGGTGAGAGTGCATCCACTATTTTACGTCGTTTATTAAATCTCAACGGCGAAAAAATTAACACCACTAAATTAGACACTGATCATAAAAATGAAACCGTTAGTGTGTCTAATTCATCACTAGAACAACCTATAGCAGACGTTGAACAGCCAACCCAAGTAGCAAAACCGCCGGTAAATAAAAAAAATGCAAACGTATTTAATATTTTAAATAAAGAAGAGCTGGCAATGCAAAAAGGCGTTGTAGGTCGTTTCTTATTTATTTTAAGTGCATTTTATCGAACGCATAAAACAGACTTCTCTGTGGTGCTAGATATTAAAGGTCGAGATCGTGTTTACTTCGCGACCAGTAAAGAAGACTTAGTGAATAGCGGTAGTAGTATGAACCCAAAAAATATCACTGACAGTGAATATTGGGTGATGACCAATTCTAATACCACGCGTAAAAAAATGATGCTGCATGAAGTTGCACTTAGTTTAGGCTATAGCAACGAGCAAGCTGAAAAAATTCGTGATTATCTTTAAGGAAAGACCATGGCAATTCATTCCGGCGCAGGTAAAACTGCACCACAATCGGCTTTAGTGAATGTACCAAAGTTAGTGTCTGCGTATTATTTAAATGAGCCTGACTTAGAGCAAAACCCCGAGCATTGTGTTGCATTTGGCACCTCAGGGCATCGAGGCTGTGCCTACGATGTAAAATTTAACGAATCGCACATATTATCAATCACCCAAGCTATTTGTGATTACAGAAAACAGAACGATATATTTGGTCCGTTATTTTTAGGTAAAGATACCCACGCACTGAGCGAGGCGGCCTTTAACTCAGCAATTGAAGTGTTGGTTGCTAATGAAGTGCAAGTGATCACCCAAGAAAATGGTGACTTTACTCCAACGCCAGTTATTAGCCATGCTATTGTTAGTTATAATAAAAATCATCCTAACGAGCTTGCCGATGGCATTGTAGTGACTCCATCTCATAATCCACCAGAAGATGGCGGTTTTAAATATAACCCGCCCAATGGCGGTCCTGCAGATACAGACGTTACAAAATGGATTGAAGACAGAGCCAATCAATTATTATTAGAAGACTTAGTTGAAGTAGAACTGTTTCCTTTTGCTAAAGCTTCACGTTCTGGTTTTATTCGCTACGAAGATTTAATGACGCCTTATATTGATGATTTAAAAAACATTATTAATTTAAAAGCGATTAGCGATGCAGGCATCAAGATTGGTATTGATCCATTAGGTGGCTCAGGCATTAACTTTTGGCCAGTGATTGCGCAAAAATATAATTTAGATTTAACGGTCGTTAATGACAGTGTTGATCCACGTTTTGCATTTATGCCGCTTGATAAAGATGGCAAAATTCGTATGGATTGCTCATCACCTTATTCAATGGCTAATTTAATTGCCCTTAAAGATGATTTTGATTTATCGATTGGTAATGATCCTGATTATGACCGTCACGGCATAGTAACACCAGATGGGTTAATGAATCCTAATCACTTTTTAGCCGTAGCGATTGACTATTTACTAACGCATCGTGATTGGGATGCCAGTGTTGAAATCGGTAAAACCCTTGTTTCTAGCTCAATGATTGACAAGGTAACTGAGCGCAACAAGCGTAAAGTAAAAGAAGTACCCGTTGGCTTTAAATGGTTTGTTGAGGGTTTAAACAAAGGCAAATTGGCCTTTGGTGGTGAAGAAAGCGCAGGTGCGGCTTTCTTACGTTTTGATGGCACGGTTTGGTGTACAGATAAAGATGGCTTTATTATGGGGCTACTTGCTGCTGAAATTCTTGCAGTTACGGGTAAAACCCCGTCTGCGCTGTATAAAGAACTAGAGCAAGAGTTTGGTGCGCCACTTTATAAACGCCTAGATGCGCCAGCAACGCCTGAGCAAAAGTCGCGATTAAAAGCACTCAGTGCTGATGACGTAAAAGCAGATACCTTAGCGGGTGAGCCTATTTTACAAAAGCTAACTCATGCGCCAGGTAATAATGCAGCTATTGGTGGGCTAAAAGTGGTAACTGAAAGCGGCTGGTTTGCGGCGCGTCCGTCAGGTACGGAAGATATTTATAAAATTTACTTAGAATCATTTAAAGGCGAAGAGCACTTAGCCTTATTAGAAAAAGAAGCTAAAAAACTGGTTGATTCAGTGATTAGCTAATATGCAATTACAACTAAAAACGGCTGATTTTATCAGCCGTTTTTGTATCTATAATTTACAAAAAAAGGGCTTTTATCGTTATGTCAGCCACTGCAGAATATATTAATCAATTAAAACAAGATGGTGATTTTTTAACGCTTTCGCGAAACCATGAATGGCATTTAGAGGCAGGTCAATTTACGCTTAACAACCAGACTAAAGTAACCGTGCATGACACCGGTGTGATTGAGTTTGAGCCTGATTGTGTTACCTCAAAAGATGTGGTGCTATCCAGTGCCATTCATGGCAATGAGACAGCCCCCATTGAAATTTGCGATGAACTCATTAAACACATTATTAGTGGGCAACTTGAATTACAACAACGTGTTTTATTTATTTTTGGTAATCCTCAGTCAATTAATATTGGTAAACGATTTGTAGAAGAGAACTTAAACCGCTTGTTTAACGGCCACCACACTGTTGATGGTATAGCGATGAACGACGAACGCGTTCGCGCTGATAAACTTGAGCAATATGTTAGCGATTTTTACGCCCGTTCAGAGCAGGGTACGTATCGCTGTCATTATGATTTACATACCGCTATTCGCGGTTCTAAAAACGAAAAATTTGCTGTTTACCCATTCTTACATGGCAAGCCTTGGAAAAAGTCGCAACTGCAGTTCTTATTAAGCTGTGGTGTAAATACAGTATTGATGATGAAGTCTCCAGCCACCACGTTTAGCTACTATTCGTCGTTTGTGCATGGGGCTGACTCATTTACTGTAGAGCTTGGGCAAGTGAAACCCTTTGGTGAAAACGACATGTCACGTTTTGCAAAAACAAAACAAACTCTAACTGCATTAATTAGCCAAAAAGAAGTAAAATACCCAGAATTTAATGCAAGCGACTTTGAGTTGTTTTCTGTTCATCGTACTATTAACCGCACAGCGCAAAACTTTAGTTTTCCGTTTTCTAACGATGCCGAGAATTTTACAGGGTTTGCAAAGGGTGAGCTTTTAGCCACCGATGGCGACAATGCCATATATGCCGACGTAGAAGGGGAAGCAATTATTTTTCCTAACGCACAGGTTGCCATTGGGCAACGTGCATTACTTACAGTAGTCCCTATGCAAGTGGATAGCCGCTTTAGCTAAATCAACACATCAGACCACTTGTTGTGAAAGTTTAACCAATTGATTAATAAGTGGTTAATTATATGTATAGTTAACTTGCCAGTTTTTTGCTCATTATTTACTTTTGTTTGGTCACAGTTTTGTTGAATAACACTTTACGTTAACGTAAAGTGTTGGCAGCTTTAATTAAATACAGTGCAGATGTTGCAAAGTTTATTCAGCAACTATCACCCATAATAATAATCCAAAGGGGCGCTGTGATACCGACAACAAAAGAAGGTAGGTTATGAGTAATCCCAATAACGTATCGCTGAATATTAATCATGAGCTTGAGTTTATTGACGGCCACGCACTTAATATTCCAACCCTGAGTATTTTAACTGAGGACGGCGACATTCATCCTAGTGCTCCTGCACCTGATATTTCTAAACAGACCGCTATTAAATTATACGAAACCATGCGTTTTATTCGTTTATTGGATGAACGTATGCAGGGTGCTCAACGCCAAGGGCGTGTTAGCTTTTACATGCAGTGTTTAGGAGAAGAAGCGGCGGTAACAGCCTCTGCTGCAGCCCTTGAACAAGATGACATGATCATGGCGCAATATCGTGAACAAGCAGCCTTACACTATCGTGGTTTTACCCTTGATCAATTTATGAACCAAATGTTTTCTAATGAATTAGATTTAGGTAAAGGCCGTCAAATGCCGATCCATTATGGCTCTAATGCACTTAACTACATGACCATTTCATCACCTTTGGGAACACAAATTCCACAGGCTACGGGTTACGCATATGGTCAAAAAGTAAAACACATTGATGCTAAAACAGGTGAACTAGCAAGTACTATTGATAACGTTACTATTTGTTATTTTGGTGAAGGGGCTGCTTCAGAAGGTGATTTTCATGCAGGCTTAAATATGGCTGCAGTACATAAAGCACCGGTTATCTTTTTTGCACGTAACAATGGTTATGCTATTTCAACCCCAGCCGATGAGCAATTTAAAGGCGATGGGATTGCATCGCGTGGTGTGGGTTATGGTATTAAAACTATTCGTGTTGATGGCAGTGATGCGCTCGCCGTTTACGCGGCTACTAAAAAAGCCCGCGAAATTGCTGCAACACAAGGTGAACCGGTATTAATTGAATCGATAGCGTATCGTTTAGGTGCGCATTCAACATCAGATGATCCAAGCGGTTACCGTTCAAAAGATGAAGAAGTAAACTATAAAACATGCCCAATTGAGCGCTTTAGAAAATGGTTAGTAAAACAAAATTGGTTAGATGACGCAGAAGATATCAAAGCGAAAGAAACAATTCGTGATGATATTTTAGCGGCACTAAAACGCGCTGAAGTAATTGATAAGCCGGCGTTAGAAGAGCTAATTTCAGATGTTTACGATACGCCAATTCCATCTTTACAACGTCAATATGATGAACTTAAAACGCATATAAAAGCACATCCAGACGCCTACCCCACAACAGCAGGGAGAATTAAGTAATGGCTAAAATGAACATGCTACATGCAATTAATTCTGCTTTAGATATCACCATGAATGAACATCCTCAAGCGTGTATTTTTGGTGAAGACGTGGGTTATTTTGGCGGTGTTTTTAGAGCAACATCAGGGTTACAAGAAAAGTACGGTAAGCATCGCGTATTCAATACTCCGCTCACAGAGCAAGGTATTTTAGGCTTTGCTAATGGTTTGGCTGCCTTTGGTGCACCTGCATTGGCAGAGATTCAATTTGCTGATTACATCTTTCCTGCGTTTGACCAAATAGTGAATGAATCGGCTAAGTTTCGTTATCGTAGTGGTAATGAGTTTAATGTGGGTAATCTAACGATTCGTACACCTTACGGTGGCGGTATTGCTGGTGGTTTGTATCACTCGCAATCGCCAGAAGCGTACTTTGCTCACACACCAGGCCTAAAAATTGTCGTGCCGCGTAATCCTTATCAAGCTAAAGGGTTACTGCGTGCGTGTATTAAAGATGACAACCCCGTTATATTTTTTGAGCCCAAACGTTTATACCGTGCCTCAACCGGTGAAGTGCCAGAAGAAGATTACAGCATTGAACTCGGTAAAGCTGAAGTAATACAACAGGGCACAGACGTTACTTTATTAGCGTGGGGTGCACAAATGGAAATTATAGAAGCAGCGGCAAAACAAGCCAGTGAACAGGGAATTAGCTGTGAGGTGATTGACCTTCGCAGTATTTTACCGTGGGATGTTGAAACCATTGCTAAATCAGTGACTAAAACAGGCCGTCTTATTGTTAGTCATGAAGCACCTATTACCAACGGTTTTGGCGCAGAAATTGCGGCAACTATCGCTCAAGAGTGTTTCCTGCATTTAGAGTCGCCTATTTTACGTGTGTGTGGTCTAGATACGCCATATCCGCTGGCGCTCGAAAAAGAATATGTTCCAGATGCATTAAAAGTAATGGCCGCAATTAAACAATCAGTGAACTTTTAGGGGTTTCCATGGCTAAAGATTTTATATTACCCGACATTGGTGAAGGCATAGTTGAATGCGAAGTAGTCGAATGGCTGGTACAAGAGGGCGACACTGTAAAAGAAGATCAGCCTATTTGTGATGTGATGACAGATAAAGCCTTAGTGCAAATTCCAGCTGTACACGATGGGGTGATCACTAAGCTGCATTGTAAAAAAGGCGATATTGCTAAAGTACATGCGCCTTTATTTGCAATGGATGTGGCTGGAGAAGCGCCTAGTGAAGAGACTGAAACAGCTTCTTCACCAACAAGTACTCGTGATCACTTAGAAGATTTTATTTTACCCGATATTGGTGAAGGTATCGTTGAGTGTGAAATTGTTGAATGGTTAGTAGCAGAGGGCGATGAAATAGAAGAAGACCAAGCCGTTTGTGATGTAATGACCGATAAAGCATTAGTACAAATACCGGCTAAATATACCGGTACAGTGCAAAAGCTGTATTATCAAAAAGGTGAAATTGCAAAGGTGCATAGCCCATTATTTCAAATGACAATTGCAGGGCAAGTCGCAAAAGAAGATGTTGATGTTAACCAAGCAGTTGTAAAAGCGCAAAGTAACGCAACGTCAGACGCACCCGCTAAGCAAACACAACCGCAAACTGCGATTGTTAACGAAAAAGCGGTTGCATCACCGGCGGTTAGGCGTAAAGCGCGTGAGCTTGACGTTGATTTAACCTGCGTACCAGGCAGTGGTAAAAATGGCCGTATTTATAAACAAGATATTGAAGCGTTTATAAAAAATGAAGTGCCATCTGGCATGGATACCTCTGAGCTTAACAAGCCACAGACTACTGAGAGTAAAAAAATCAGCAGTCCTGATGAGCATGCAGCGGGCACAGGTGGAACGCGAACAGAAGCGATTAAAGGCATTAAAGCGGCCATGGCAAAACAAATGGTGGCGTCGGTTTCTACTATTCCACACTTTACCTACAGTGATGAAATTGACTTAACTGATTTAATTGCACTTCGAACTGATCTTAAAGAGCAATATAAAGCACAGAGCGTTAAACTTACGATGATGCCGTTTTTTATTAAGGCATTATCGTTGGCAATGACTGAATTCCCGGTACTTAACTCAAAAGTAAATGATGATTGCAGTGAAATTACCTACTATGATGATCACAATATTGGGGTTGCAGTGGACTCTAAAGTGGGCTTATTAGTCCCAAATATTAAAGCCTGCCAAACTAAGAGTATTGTAGAGGTGGCTAATAATTTAACGCAATTAACTGACTCAGCTCGAGAAGGCCGCGTAGCGCCAGATGATTTGAAAGGCGGCACTATTAGCATTTCGAACATTGGTGCAATTGGTGGCACTATAGCTACGCCAATTATTAATAAGCCAGAAGTGGCGATTGTTGCCTTAGGTAAATTACAGCACCTTCCGCGCTTTGACGAGCAAGGGCAAGTGGTATCGCGTGCAATTATGCAAGTAAGTTGGTCAGGGGATCACCGTGTAATTGATGGCGGCACTATCGCGCGCTTTAATAATTTATGGAAAGAATACCTAGAACAGCCAGCTAAAATGATGATGGCAATGCGCTAATTCTTTTTGATGATTTATTAAAAAACTATTTAAAAAACTATTTAAAAAACTATTTAAAAAACTATTTAAAAAACTATTTAAAAAACCAGCATAAAGCTGGTTTTTTTCTTTAATAAATTTATATTTTTAATTAAGATACAAATGTAACCAAATAGGTAACGCTGTACGCCCTTTAGGGAATATAAAAAATAACATTAAGGAAATTTTATGGAACATTATATGAATGCATTGCGAAGCTATGCTGATTTTTCAGGTCGTAGCCGCCGTAAGGCTTATTGGATGTTTATCTTATTTAACTTCATATTTTCGCTTGTAACTGCTGCAATTGACTATGCGACCAGTACAGCAATAATTGGAACTATTTATAGTCTAGCTTTATTGATCCCTCAACTAAGTGCAGGTGCTCGCCGTCTTCACGATACCAATCGTTCAGGTTGGTGGCAATTACTTTGGCTAGTACCTGTGGTTGGTTGGATCATTCTAATTATCTTCTTAGCGCAAGACTCGCAAGAAGGTGAAAACGATCACGGTACTAACCCAAAAGAAGTTGAATTACACACTGCTTAATTAAGTAACTTGTAAACATTTTAAGCTCAGCCATTGCTGAGCTTTTTTATGTAAGAAATTAATTTACAAAATAATACAGTCCATAACCAACTAATAACGCGGGAATAGCGGTATATAGCGTGGCAATAATAGCCGCTTTAGGTGTCATGGCAATGGCTGGGAAAAGCGCATCGCCATCGTTGGAAATGGCATTGGCCGCTAATGCGCTAAACGGAATAACCCCTTGAATATATAAAGTGGTAACAATTATTTGCGGGCCACAGCCAGGTAAAAAACCAATTAATACCGCTATGAGCGGGGCCATATAAGCATAATTTAAAAACCATGTTTTTAAGTCAAGGCCAAACACTGTCACCAGTAGTTCAAATAATATAAAGGAGGCAACCACCCACGCGGTTACAAAATGAGTATCTTGCAGTACTTTTGTGAGTTTTGAAGGTGGACTGCATATATCATCTTCTGAGGTTACTTCTTTATAGCTTTCACCTTTTGAAGATAACGCCCACATAAATACGACAAACAACGCCATTAATGCGCCAAAATGAGTAACAGTGAATGTGGTGTACTGCCCAAATTGGCTCAAATCAATATTAAAAGCGAGTAAAAAGGCAATGAGTAACCCCGGAATAATAGCGATGTACCAAATAGGCTTACTGAGCGTAATTATTTTCGTCGGTAAAAGGGTAACCTGTGGTGTGTGCTTTTGAACAGTTGGGCATAAGTAGCCTGTTTTATGAAGTGTGTTGACGATTAAACCCGTTACTGAGCCAACCACAAACCCTATTGCCATGATGGTTAAACCCTCGGTAGGGCGAGTCGCTAACAATAAAAACGCGGCATCACCCATAGTGGCCGTTAATACAGCAACAATTGCGCCAAAGCTAGCTTGGCCTTTTGTAAATTGAGTCACCACAATAATCGCGCCACCACAGCCTGGTAACATGCCTAAAAAAGCAGCAAAGCTGACCTCTAATACCGGTGACTTAGCATTTAGGTAACGAAGCTCTAGTTGGGGTAAATGATCAATCGCGTAGTAGTAAATAAATAAGGTCGCAGCAACAAATACACTCACTTGAAAAAAAGCATCACTGAGTGCAGTAATTGTTATGGTGCGTAAATCGGGCAGGACTAAACAGGCTAAAATTAACAGAGGTAAAATTAGGCGTTTATTTTGATGAAAAACACGTTTTGCAGCTGGCGAAATAACTCCTAAATGGGATGTTAAAAACATACAGTACGACCTAATTAAAGAATGAGATCGCACTGTACTATTTTATTAAATGATAATCAATATCACTTACGTGTTGTCGCAGTAGTTACTTTTTACGTTGAAACTCTGAGTTTTCATTCCACGTAGGCCACTGAGTTTGTTGTGAAATATCAAAACCTACTTTATAAAATAATTGTAAATCTTGAACCGCACCTGATAAATCCCACTCATCGCGGTATCTATCACAAGGTTGATGGTAACAACCACGCAGTACTAAGCTCATACGCTTACGGTAATTTGCAGTTTCTTCATCAAACGCTTGTGTACCGCCACCGGCATACATGGCAGGAACACCCATATTAGCAAAGGCAAAGTGATCTGAGCGGTAGTAACCACCTGAAGATGGTTTAGGGTCGCCCGATACTGTTCTGCCTTGCTCTTTGGCCGCAGTTGCTAATAGCTCATCCATTTGTGATTTACCAATACCCACCACACTAATATCTTTTACTTTACCTAATAGGTTTAAGCTGTCCATATTAATATTTGCAACGGTTTTATTAGCTGGAATAACTGGATTCGCAGCATAATATTTCGAGCCTAATAAACCTTGCTCTTCAGCGGTTACCGCTAAAAAGGTCATTGAACGGTCAGGGCGTTTACCTAGTTTGGTAAAGGCTTCGGCAACTTCTATCATACCGGCTGTACCTGTTGCGTTATCGTGTGCGCCGTTATAAATTTGATCGCCTTTACGGTTTTTATCCGTTCCTAAATGATCCCAATGCGCAGAGTAAATAATATGCTCATCGGGTGTTTTACTACCAGGAAGAGTGGCAATAAAGTTATAAGATACCGATTTTTTGATGGTGTTTTTTACATTCACAGTGGCTGTTAAATCGCCCATATCAACATGGTAAGCACCTTTGGCAGCGTTTGCTTTGGCGGTTTCAAAATCAAGGCCTGCTTTAGAAAAAAGCTCTTTTGCTACATCAACAGTAACCCAACCTTCAACAGCAACACGGTCCATATTATTGTTTTCTTTTACGAAACCAAATTGCTCACCACTCCATGAGTTCTCAACCACAGACCAAGGGTAAGACGCTGGAGCAGTTTCATGAATAATAATAGCGCCTGCAGCACCTTGACGGCTTGCTTCTTCGTATTTGTAAGTCCAACGCCCGTAATAGGTCATTGCATCGCCGGTGAATAAAGCCGGATCTTTAGTTGCAAAACCCGGATCGTTTACCAGCATAACAACGGTTTTGCCTTTAACATCTAGGCCTTCGTAATCATTCCAGTTATATTCAGGTGCGTTAACACCGTAGCCAACAAATACAAGCTCCGAGTTTTCAATTCCTTCTTGCGCACTAATACGGCTACTACCCATAACCATGTCTTTTTTGTATTGGTAGTCTTTACCGCCAATATTAAGCACCATATCAGAGTCTGCTTCTAACGATACAAGCGGCACTTCTTGGAAAAAGCTGTCGCCATTACCCGGCTCAAAGCCTAAAGCAGTAAATTCTTTTGTTAAGTAATCAAGCGTAAGCTTTTCACCTTCAGATGAAGGAGCACGTCCACCAAATTCATCAGAAGCTAACACTTTTACATGCTTAGCAATTTCATCCGCTTGAATGCTGTTGTAGCCTTTAGCGACATCATCAGATGTGATACTTGTTGTTGCACAGCCGGCTAAAATTGCCGTTGTTATTAGGGTCAAAGAAAAATAACGTTTCATATTGGCTCTTTTTTTGTTCTAAGTGGCGTTAGTATATGAACTTCTGTTAATTAGAACCAGTTTTTGCGGTAAACTGTTGCTGATAAAAATGTACAGTAAAGGTAACAATGAAGCGTTTTACTCCCCCAGAACAATTTCAAGTAACGAGTATAAATGGAGGTGCATTTGAGCACCTTCGTCAGCTGTTTAAAATAGATCAGCAAACAGACTGGCCTGAGCCTGCGTACTTTACCCCGTATTTAAACGCCATCAATGCTAATAATCTGCCAATTCGTTTTGTCGATGATGCCAAGGTTGATTTTGCTGAGCGCTATTATGAACAAGTCATTTTTGAAACAGGGGACGTGCCCACCCGACAACAAAACTGGCATGATCTGTTTGGTGGTTTTATTTGGTGCTTATTTCCAAAAACAAAAGCCCTTATTAATCAGCGTCATGTTGATGAAATAGCGTTGCATGGGTTAAAACAACGAAGTAAACACCGTAACGCACTGACCTTGTTTGACGAATGCGGTGTGGTTTTAGCTATTAGCGAATCACAGTGGAAAGAGTGGTTAAGAGACCACCAGTGGAAAACAGCCTTCATCGAACATAGAGAGCAGTGGGGTAAAACCATTGCACCTTTCATATTTGGCCATGCCAATTATGAAATGTTAACCAAACCTTATATTGGACTGACTGGCAAAGCCTTATTTGTAAATGTACCGGATGAAATATTTTGTAAAGATTTAGTAACTCAATACCAGTACCTAGATCAGCGCCTTTATGAGATGATTAAAACTGATGATTGTTTAGCCGATAATAAACAGCTTTCACCCTTACCTCTATTAGGTGTTCCTGGTTGGTGTGAGGAGAATAACAATTCATCATTTTACGACAACACGGACTATTTTAGACCGAAACGAAGGACACGAAAATGATAGAAGTCACCGCGCTTAAGAAGAAGTTTAAGCTCACTAAAGATCATAAAAAAAATAAAATAGATGATATAGACCCCCGTGAAGATAAAGACTTTTTTCATTCAGTAAAAAATGTCAGCTTTAGCTGTGCAAAAGGCGAAGTATTGGGGCTGTTAGGGCCTAATGGCGCGGGTAAAACCACCACCTTAAGAATGATTTCAACCGCATTAAAACCGGATGATGGCAGTATTACTATTGCTGGAAATGACATAATTAAAAAGCCACTCATTGGGCGTAAATCTATCGGGTTTTTGTCTGGCTCTACTGGTTTATATGGCCGTTTAACGGTAAAAGAAAATATCGAATATTTTGCAAAGCTACATGGCATGAGCAAGCAGGCAATCAAGGCACGCTGTGAAGAGTTATTTACCTTACTCGATATGCATAAATTTATTGATAAACGTGCTGAAAACTTATCAACCGGTATGAAGCAAAAAGCCAACATTGCGCGTGCTGTGGTGCATCATCCAGACGTTGTTATTCTTGATGAGCCAACTACCGGGCTTGATATTATGACCACTCAAACAGTAATTAACTTTATTAAAGGCTTAAAAGCACAAGGCACTCCGGTTATTTTTTCTACGCACCATTTAGATGAAGTTGCGCTTTTATGTGATCGTGTAGCGGTTATTAATGAAGGTGTAAGTTGCTTTGATGGCACCCTCGCTGAATTTAAACAAGCGGGTAACAGCGAAGAATTGAACCAAGCGTTTATGAACATATTAACGGAGAAGCAAGATGTTTGAAGTTTTTAAAAAGGAATTAACCGAGCTGCTACGCGATAAAAAAACCTTGTTGTTCGTGGTGGTATTTCCGATAGTGGTTTTTCCGTTGTTATTTGCTGTGGTTGCGTTTATTTCTTCACAAGCCGCGCTTGATGCAGAGCAAAAGGTAAACACCTATGCAATTATCAATGGCGACTTTGCTCCAGAATTTACTGATAAAGTGTTTTATCATAAAAGCTTTGAGTTATATAAAGGCGATAAAACCTTCAATAGTGTTGAGGAGCTAAAAGCAGGCGTAACTGCTGGCGATATCGACATGGGCATATACTTACCAATCGATGCAGTGCAAACATTAGATGATAAAAAGCAAAGTGAATGGCAAGTTGTATTTAATGATTCAAAATCAATTAACTTCTTATTTGAGCGAGTAAAAGAGCTTGCTAAAGAGTACAGCGATACACTTCAAGAAAGTAAACTATTGAGCTTTGGTATTGATAAAAGCGCTCAGCAATCTATTTTAAAGCCAATTAATGTGGTTAAAGTTGATACTGCAGACAAACGTGAAAACTTAGGTGAAAAAGTAGGTGGGTTTTTACCTTATTTACTTATCCCGTTAGTACTGATGGGGGCAACTTACCCAGCAATTGATTTAGGCGCTGGCGAAAAAGAGCGTGGTACTTTAGAAACCTTACTACTTACCCCCATTACTCGTACTGAGCTAGTATTGGGTAAATTTATTACTCTACTGACAACTTCAATCGCATCAACTACTATCACCGTCATTAGTATGGGGTGTTGGATTGCATTAGCACTGGCATTTGCTGATCTAGAGTTTATTAAAGCCGCATTTAGTACATTAGGCATTTCTGACTTACTGATGATTTTTGTATTATTATTACCAATTGCAGCTATTTTTTCTGCATTAGCATTGGCTATATCAATCTATGCACGTTCGTTTAAAGAAGCGCAAAATTACATGACGCCATTAAGTATGGTGGTATTTTTCCCAATTATTATCTCTATTATGCCTAATATGGAACTGACCGCTAAAACAGCCTTTATTCCGGTTACTAACGTCGCCTTAGCGATTAAAGAAATTATTAAAGGCACAGTCGATTACACGCTGGTGGGATTAATATTTTTGGCTACGGCGCTGATAGCCGGTGCACTATTGGCATTTTGTGTTAAATGGTTTAACCGCGAAGACGTGTTGTTTAGATGATATTTAACTAATAAAAAAGCATCACTTGAGTGGTGCTTTTTTGTTTTTAAGCCTTTCTTTCTGAAGCTATTTGTATTAAGTCATTTAATAGTTTAAGTTTATGAGCTAAGCAACGGATTACAAAACAAGGATGGATTCTTGAAAATACCCCTTATTTATCTCTCACTTTTGGACGTAAGCAGCGCCTTTAGTTTGCTAAGTTATACAATGCCCGTTCAAGCAAAAACAATCCAATCACTCCCACTTGTAGGCACGTGGCAAAACAAAGATGAAGACGCTGGCGGTGTGCCAGATGAGCTCGACGCTTATTCATATCATAGACTAGCTTGACTATTATGAATTTTATATCTGAAAAGCTTACGCATACATTTCAAGTATGTTTTACACACAAACGCTGGGTGCCTTATACGCGAATAAAATCGTTTTTAGGTATGTTACTAGGGGCGTTTGTCGCCTCCTTTTTTATTGATGGTCAACCGAGTTACTCAAATGCTGACCAAACATTGAATACCATGTTTGTCGTTACCCCGTTTTTGTTTTCTGGTTTGGTGCTATTGCAATCCTCGTTACAAAAAACATTTTATAACGCCGATGTTTATGTTACGCCTAGTGCTATAACCATGCCGGACTTTAAAGGTGAGCGTGAGGTGTTTATTGCTTTTAAAGATATAGAGGCGATATATATTAATTATTTTCCATTGACGCCGCTGCTCTGATTTGGCCCTTACATAAGTACGCATTTGGCAATTAAATCAGTCAATGGCGAACGTTATGGAGTACATACCTCTAATTTAAGTGACTATAGAGCAATTGTTGATTACTTAACGCAAGTGCATAACGTCAAAACTAAACACCGTTTTTCATGGTGGACATTAACCTATTTATCCCTTTTCCCAATCGGGTTTTTATTGGGCTTTATTGTTTAATTTATTTAAAAAACTAAGGAAAGGCATGAAATTAAAATATCTATCAATAATATGAAAAAATATACTCATGCGTACGACTATAGTAAGTTTTAATTTACGAATTTAAGTATCAGAATATTTAACGTATTCTAAATAAACTAATTTTTTAGAGCAGAAACTATAAAAAGGAATTTTAATGAACAATAAAATAATAAAAGTACTCCAAGTATTTATAATTTATCTAATTGGTGCATCAAGTGTACAAGCAAAGCCATTATTGTCACCGTATCCAAAAGCAAAACTAGACGATTCAGTTACTCTAGCGGGTGAAGAAACTCAGTTAATGACAAAGTTTGATCCTAAAGCAGAAAAATCTAAACAGTTTGAGTTTGCAAAATTTATTGGTGATACAGCTCATTATGAATATACGATAAGAAACGTTGCTTCGTTGAAGGTAACAAAAAATTATGAAAGCGCATTAAAAGATGCTGGCTTTGACGTGATTTACAGATGTTCTTTAAGTGAGTGTTATTCAGGTGATAGACGAAGCGATAAAAAGCGATTAGCTGAAAAATCTAGTTATTTTGATCCCAGTAGCCAATTCTATAAACCGCATTATATTTTCGCAACAAAGGGAGGTGAACAACTTGACGCCGCAATCTCATTATTCGTAGGGCAAAATGACAATCTTACACGAATATTATTAACAACTGTGGACATAAAAGAGATTGAAACAGGCCTCATCACCGCTGATTTTGATGCTTTTAAAAAACAAAACAACTCAAAAAAAGTAACAAAGTCTCCTCGTAAAGATAAAACTGGGTCGGCTGACCACCCGTTAATCAGTCGTTATCCAGGTAGTTATATTGAAGATTACAAACAAGTTGATTACGAAGAATTCAGCTTGCCTGTTGGTATTGCTGATAAAAAGACCAGAAAGCTTCCAATGCTCGATGTAGTAGGCGATTTAACACAAATTACTTATGTTGTGAAAAATGTGTCAACTATTAAAATTTATCACAACTATCTGAGTGCACTGGTAAAAGAAGGGTTTGAAACTGTTTTCACTTGCCAGAAAAGTGCCTGCAGTAATAACACCAGAAGTAGATTAATTCGAGAGGACTTAAGCAAATTAGGCGATATCCTTGCATTAAAAGGTGTTAACAATTATTGGCGTCAACCTCGATACCAAGTTATGAAAAGCACATTTGAAGGGCAGACTACTTACGTAGCGTTTTTCATAGGCAACTATAAAGGTGATTCTCGTATTCAGCTTTTAGTTATGAGAACCGAGCCACTAATAACAGGGTTAATAGAAACAAATAGCGATAAAGTACTAGAGCAGCTCAAGCAAAAGGGTAAAGCGTCTATTTATGGTGTACTGTTTGACTATGATAAAGCTGTTATAAAACCTGAATCTAAGCAATCTCTAGATGTGATAGCGCAAGTTCTTGAAAAAAATAAAAAGTTGAGCTTGTATGTAGTTGGGCATACAGACGACAAAGGATCTGCTGAATATAATCTAGACCTTTCTAAACGCAGGGCTAATGCGGTAGTTAAAGCGTTAATAGCTGATTATGGCATTGCCAAAACAAGGTTAATCCCTCAAGGCGTTGGGCCTTATTCTCCGGCAGCGACTAATAAGAATGAACTAGGGCGAGAGCTTAACCGTCGTGTTGAGTTAGTTGAAAGGCTGTCTGATGCAAATTAATGTATTTTAAAAATATAATATAACCAACTTAGGTAATGCAAAAAGCTAAGTTGGTGATTTTTGCAATGCCAAAATTAAAAATAGATAACGTTTTAGTTAGTTGGAAAATAGCCACGCGCACTATGCTAATCTTAAGGATGTGTAAAGTAAGTATTTATTATATAAGTACTTAATACACATCTTTTTTAGCTTTTAGCGTTATCAGCACTAAATTATAAAAATTGGATAATTAAACAAGGATGGACTCTTGAAAACACCACTAATATATCTTTCGCTTTTAAGTGTTAGCTGTGCTTTTTGCACGCTAACCTATACACCAAATTCACATGCAAAAAACATTCAGCCAACCACCCATATAGGTACGTGGCAAAATAAAGATGAAGACGGTGATGGTGTGCCTGATGAACAAGATGACTATCCGTTTGATGCCAGTAAAACTCAATACCCTGTTTATTTTGAAAAAGAACCTAACGATAACCCATCTGTTGCTACTGCAGTAGAGCTTGGTAAAGGTTTTAAAGTTAAGGGCGTTATTTCATCAAGAACAGACAAAGGTGATTTATATGGTTTTAACGTTGATGATGGAACTATGGTCACTGCTGTATTCGAAAGTGCAGCTAAACGATTTGACCCGCAAGTTTATGTATCAAACTCAGAAGGCAGAGTAATTAGTAAGTATGTTATTAGCGAATATAAGAAATTTGGAAAGCATATTGTTAATTTTCATATGTTTGAGGCGGGTCGTTATCAACTAAGTGTAATGGATAATAATTACGGTGGTGGCCCTGATTTAATCTACAGTATGGTTCTATTTTATGACGAAGATGTAGATGCTTTTGATGATGAGAAGGAACGTGCATTTGGCAGTAACCTTATTAAGAATGACCAAGATCAAGATGGTATTTTAGATGGTTTAGAGCACGTTTTATTAAATAGTAGTACTGACATAGACTTTGATGGTGATGGAATACCGAATTGGCAAGATGTCGACTCTGACGATGATTCGTTCTCTGATAAAATAGAAGGCATTGAAGATTTAGATAAAGATGGCTTCCCAAATTATATAGACCTTGATGCTGATGGTAATAACTTAGATGATGAAATAGAAATTGGTGATTTTAACCATTCACTTGATTTTGATGATGATGGAAAATTAGATCACTTAGATTTAGATGATGACGACGATTTAATATTAGATATTTACGATACGCAACGTCGTAAAAAATCTCAAACTGTTAAATTAACAGGGCCTAATCAAAATCGTTTACTTGTGCGCTGGGTTTATAATATGTCCTTTGAAGGGCACTCTATTCGAGATTTTATTAGAGCTGGGGATAAAGTAGAGTTTGAAGTAGATGGCTTACCAGCAGATGCAAAAAATTTGGTCCTTGTTTTTCAATACCCTGATGATCTTATTAACTTAAAACCTACCATAGCTAAAATTGAAGCAAGCAAAACATATATAAGTGTAGAGGTGCCAAGTAAGATAGGCGAGGCTTATGTATATTTAGCTCATGATGAGGTTATTAGTGATGCCCAACCAATTGAAGTAAATAAGAGCAAATCCCCACTTTTAAAACCTGAAAAGCGAAGCATCAGTGCTGGAGAAACAATTACTCTTATAGGTGAAAATTTTAATGAGCAGACGGTTGTTAATTTTAAAAATGTGACTGTTAATAGCATTTATATAGATGAAAAAACCATTAAAGTTGAAACGCCACGTCAACTAAGTGGCTGGCGCTACTCGGTAAGTAACCAGTTTGGAAAAAGTAACACGGTTAGCTTCTCAATCGAATAGCTCAGACCCTAATATTTTAAGGATAAATAATGAATAAATACCTAATACCATTGTCGTTATTAGCAAGCTTTACGTGTCACGCAGAGCTTGATTTAACAATCCCAAAAGAAAACTGCTTAAAAGCGGTAGAAATAGTAAAAAATAAAGATGAATAGTTATTTAGGCAACTATTTACACCCGTTGATCATATTCCTAATGCAGATAAAGCAATCACTAAACTGATTGACAGTACACATAAAAAATACTTCGGAAAAGAGTACGATGGTATAAAAAACTTTCGTCTTGTCGAATCAAAGCTTGTTAGATACTAAGTATAGCGTTGTTGAAGAAACTTATGAAAGGTGGGGATATACAGAGCAAGTATTTATATATTATAAATTTGATACTTATGATAAGCGACATAATGAGAAAACTACAATGTATAACAAATGCCGTTTTGGTTTAAAAGACGGCAAGTGGTATATGGTTAATTTACTGCAAGATTAGTTCGTGCATATTAAAAAAAGGGCATGTAATTGATATTACATGCTCTTTTTATAATTTACTGTTGAGATTATTAATGCAAAGCGAAAAGCTAGATATACAATTAGATGACAAGTTTTGGTTTAAGCTCGTAAATTTACCAGAAAAGGACGCCCTAACCCCTACGAGTAAAATCACTATGCCGGTAGTGACTAAATTATTTAGGCTAAATTTAGGCATTGAGTTTTTATTTGCAATCGCATTGGGTGCGCTTGCATTGTATAGTCATGTTTGGGTTGAAGAGGACTGGGTTAGCGGGTTATTTTTTATATATATTCCTTTATTCTTGGGATTATGGTTTTTACGAAAGGTGTTAATTTGGCAAAGATATGGCTTTAATTACAAAGCTGCGTTTGAAGTAAGTAAAGATGAATTAACTATCGTTACAGAGCCATTATCTAAACAGCAACACATAACTATGGCTAAAGCTGATATAAATTACATACAGTTTAGCTACGGATATATGCGTTCAAACGGGCAAGGCTATCAAGAAAAAGAGGGCGTTCAGAATTCTGTGTCAGCCTAAGTTGCTAAATATCTAGCACACCATCTAACCTACCTTCGAAGTGGATG